>JBBRHS010000006.1:0-20520 GCA_038222385.1 Acidimicrobiia bacterium | reverse complement strand
GCGCTCGAGCGGTTGCGGTTGAACGACTCGAGCTTCACCTACGAGCCCGAGACGTCGGGTGCGCTCGGCTTCGGCTTCCGGTGCGGGTTCCTCGGTCTCCTGCACATGGAGATCGTGCGCGAGCGGCTCGAACGGGAGTACGACCTCGCGCTCGTCGCCACCGCGCCGAACGTCGAGTACGTCGCGAACATGGTCGACGGCACGACGCAGGAGGTCGACAACCCGTCGTCGATGCCGCCGCCGAACTTCGTCGACTCGATCGAGGAGCCCTACGTCACCGTCTCGCTCCTCACGCCCACCGAGTACGTCGGCACCCTCATGGAGCTCTGTCAGGGCCGACGCGGCGACATGCAGAAGATGGAGTACCTCTCGGAGGAACGGGTCGAGCTCGTGTACGAGATGCCGCTCGGCGAGATCGTGCTCGACTTCTTCGACCAGATGAAGTCACGCACCCGCGGCTACGCCAGCCTCGACTACGAACCGGCCGGCTGGCGCGCGTCGAAGCTCGCGAAGGTCGACGTGTTGCTGAACGGCACCCCTGTCGACGCGTTCTCGGCGATCGTGCACACCGATCGGGCCTACGACTACGGCAAGCGCATGGCCGAGAAGTTGAAGGAACTGATCCCGCGCCAGATGTTCGACGTGCCGATCCAGGCCGCGATCGGTGGCCGCATCATCGCCCGCGAGACGGTCAAGGCCCGGCGCAAGGACGTGACGGCCAAGTGCTACGGCGGCGACATCAGCCGCAAGCGCAAGCTGCTCGAGAAGCAGAAGGAAGGCAAGAAGAAGATGAAGCAGATCGGCAGCGTCGAGGTCCCCCAGGAAGCCTTCGTCGCCGCCCTCAAACTCGACGACTGACCCGCTCTTGCGCCTTCGGCGCAGGCCGCTCGGGCCCCGCTCGCCGAGGTTCGTGGCTGCGGTGCTGGCGGCGACGGCTCGCTTCGGTACGCGCCGCGGGTGACGAGCTACGCGTCTCTCGGGAGGCCGAGGACGCGTTCGCCGATGATGTTGCGCTGGACCTCGCTGGTCCCGCCGCCGACGGTGAGGGCGCGGGAGTAGAGATAGCCGCTCGACCAGCTCGCGTCGTCGGAACCGAAGGGGCCTCGGTCGAGCACCAACCCGTCGGTTCCCGCGAGCTCGACCGCCAACGCCATCACGTGCTGGCCGTGCTCGTCGGCGAGGGCCTTGCGGACCGACACCTCGGGTCCCGGTTCGAGGCCGCGCACGCGTGCCGACACGGTGCGCAGGCGGATGAGTCGGAGCACTTCCTGCTCGATGTAGAGCGACGCGAGCTTCTGCCGCAGCATCGGATCGGTGACACCACCGTGACCGCGCACGAGGTCGAGGAGGTCGTCGGCGGTCGGCCCGATGCCCCAGAGCGCACCCTCGCCCGACAGCGACACCCGCTCGTTGCCGAGCGTGACCTTCGCGAGGCGCCAGCCGTCGTGCTCGTCGCCGACGAGGTTCGCGGCGGGGATCCGAACGCCGTCGAGGAACACCTCGTTGAACATCGCCTGACCGTCCATCTGCTTGATCGGTCGTGTGGTGATCCCCTCCGAGGCCATGTCGACGACGAAGTAGCTGATGCCGCGGTGCGGTTCGGCGTCGAGATCGGTGCGGGCGAGCAGGATGCCGTAGCGTGAGATGTGCGCGAGCGTGGTCCAGATCTTCTGACCGTCGACCACGTACTCGTCGCCGTCGCGCACGGCGCGGGTCGTGAGCGAGGCCAGGTCGCTCCCGGCCTCCGGCTCGCTGAAGAGCTGGCACCAGATCTCGGAGCCGTCGAGGAGGCCGGGGAGGTACCGGTCGTGCTGTTCGGGCGTCCCGGCAACGAGGAGGGTCGGACCGGCCCACCCGATCCCGATGGGGTTCATCGGCTTCGGGGCGCCGGCGGCTCGGAGCTCGGCGTCGATCACGAGCTGCTCGACCGGTGAGGCGGCGAGCCCCCAGGGCTTCGGCCAGTGGGGCGCGACGTATCCGGCCTCGGCCATGGTCCGGCTCCAGCCGGCGGGCCAGCGCCCGTCGGCCGAGCGGTGCGCGTCGAGGAAGGCCCGGGTCGTCTCGGCGGCGGCCCTGGCCTCGCCGAGGGCGTCGTCGGGGAGGAGTTCCGTTACATCCAGCCGCATCCAGGGCACAGTAGGAGAAGAAGCGGCGCGGGCGGACATGCGCGCCAGGTCTCGGACCGGTGGGCGATCGAGCCTGCGGCCCGGATTTCGACCCGACCAGAAGGCCTTCATGACCTCATCCGAACCTCCCGGCGGGACCGAACAGGGGGCAGTGTTCGAGAGAGATGTCCGAGAATCGAGCGACGCCAAGCTCGTGCTGGCCATCGCGCGGTACCGCCAAGAGGCTCTGGCCGAGGCGTACCGACGCCATGGCGGCGCGTGCTTCGGCCTCGCGCAACGGCTGGCGGGAGATCGCACGTTCGCCGAGGAGGTCGTGCAGGAGGTGTTTCTCCGACTGTGGAACCAACCCGACAAGTTCGATCCCGATCGCGGGACGCTGCGCTCCTACCTCCTCGCCCAGACCCACGGCCGGAGCGTCGATCTCGTCCGGTCGGAGTCGGCCCGTCGGCGGCGTGAGGAGCGCGAGGCCCGCATGAACGCGGAGTCCGGCTACGACCTCGAGCGCGAGGTGTGGGACCTGACCCTCGCGGAGCACGTGCGCGAAGCCGTCTCGAAGCTGGCCGACGGCGAGCGTGCCGCGATCGAGTTGGCGTACTTCGGTGGCCACACCTACCGGGAGGTCGCCCGGATCCTCGACCAGCCGGAAGGCACCATCAAGAGTCGCATCCGCAGTGGGCTCGCCCGACTTCGCTCGGAACTGGAAACGTCGGAGGTGATGGGACGTGGCTGAGCTGCAGCGGGAAGAGCTCCAGGTGCTCCTCGGCGCCTTCGCGCTCGACGCCGTCGATCCCGACGAGCGCGATCAGATCGAGCGGTACCTCGACACCGACCCGCGGGCGCGGGCCGAGGTCGAATCGTTCCGTGAAGTCGCTTCGATGTTGGCGATGTCGGGGGCCGACGCTCCATCGGGCATCTGGGATCACATCGTCGACGAGATCGAGGGCGAGCAGCGCGACCTCGGCACGAGCGACGTCGCACCGCCACCACTCGACCTGTTCGAGCACAAGCGGGCGCGGGAGTCGTCGCGTCGGTCGGTTGCGTGGCGGTGGGTCGGCGCTGCCGCCGCGGTCGCGGCCACGCTGATCGCGGTGCTGTCGGTCCAGGTGCTGCGGCAGGGCGACCGGATCGACCGCCTCGACGTCGCCATGACCGGCGACGCGGTGCGACGCGGCGCCGAGACGGCCGCCACCGCGCCCGGGAGTCGGACGGTGAGCCTCACCACCGACACCGGCACCGAGATGGCGAGCATCGTGCTGCGACCCGACGGCACCGGATACTTCGTCTCGCACGGCCTCGAGGCGGCGCCCGAGGGCGACGTCTACCAACTCTGGGCGCTGGTCGGCGATCGCGAGGAGCCCGAAGCGATCTCGGCCGGTGTGCTCGGCAACAACCCGCGTGTCGCGAGCTTCCGGTTCTCGGCACCGGTCACGGGGTTCGCGGTCACCCGGGAGCAGGCGCCGGGTGTGATCTCGTCGCTCCAGAAGCCGGAGCTCACCGGGCTGGTGCCGGCGTAGCGGAGCGCGTGGGACCATGGGCGATGCAGCCGTCGCCGTTCGGGGTCTACGTCCACGTGCCGTTCTGCGTGCACCGGTGCGACTACTGCGACTTCGCGACGTGGACGGACCGCGACCATCTGATCGACGCGTACGTCGACGCGTGCGTCAACGACCTCGAGCGGCAGTTCGCCACCGGCCTCGAGCCCGCGTCCACCGTGTTCTTCGGAGGTGGGACGCCGTCGCTCCTCGAACCCCTGGCGCTGGCGCGCATCATCGGCGCGATCTCGACCGCCGCCGACGCGGAGATCACGATCGAGTGCAACCCCGATTCCGTCGATCCCGCGAAGCTCGACGGGTACCGCGCCGCCGGCGCGAACCGGGTGTCGTTGGGCGTGCAGTCGCTCGTCCCCTCGGTGCTGGCCGGGCTCGGCCGGACCCACGATCCCGACAACGTGGTGAAGGCCGTCGACGGCGCGCGCACCGCCGGGTTCGAGCGACTGAACGTCGACGTGATCTTCGGTGCGGCCGGCGAGACGCTCGCCGACTGGCGAGCCACCGTCGACGGCGTCATCGGACTCGAGCCCGATCACATCAGCGCCTACGCGCTCACCGTCGTCCCGTCGACGCCGCTGGGTCGACACATCGCGGCGGGCACGACGCCTCCTCCCGACGACGACGATCAGGCGTCGAAGTACGAGCTGGCCGATGCCGCGTTCACGGCCGCCGGGCTCGAGTGGTACGAGATCTCGAACTGGGCCCGGCCGGGGGAGGCGTGCCGGCACAACCTCCTGTACTGGGACCAGGGCGACTACCTCGCGATCGGCTGCGCCGCGCACGGCCACCGGGCGGGCGAGCGGTGGTGGAACGTCCGGACGCCCGAGCAGTACATCGGAGCGGTCGCCGCGGGCGACTCCCCGAGGGCCGGAACCGAGCACCTCGACGCCGCGACCCGGGCCGAGGAGGCATTCGGCCTGCGGTTGCGGATGAACAGCGGGGTGGCCGTCGCGCCGCCGGCGCACGAGACCGCTACCGAACTCGCCGAGGGTGGCATCCTCGAGCTGGTCGGGACCGACGACGCGGTCGGGGGTGTGCGGGTGCGCCTGACCCTGACGGGCCGACTCCTGGGCGACGACGTGACGGCTCGGCTCCTCCTGGCCGGGGCGGCTGGTGCGGCCGGGCGCGGCGACGGCCTGCCGACCCCCGGGCGGCTGGCACTCGGTAGACTCGAGTGCTAGCTCCGGAACCTCCGGGGCAGCACGTTCCGGTCGCTGCGGGTCATTGCCCGACTCACTGCACGACTCACTGCACGACCGGGCAGGGGACTCCAGCATGACGCCCGACACCACAACACCCGCTGGCGGCGCCGGCACTCCCGAGCACCCCACCGGCGACGACGGGCAGGTCCGCCCGCCCCTCGACGAACGGCGGGCGCGTGTGCTCCGGGCGGTCGTGGAGGAGTACGTCACCACGGCCCAGCCGGTGGGGTCCCAGACGATCGCCACCTCCCGGGACCTCGGCGTCTCCAGCGCGACCGTGCGCAACGACATGACCGTGCTCGAACGCGAGGGCTACCTCGTGCAACCCCACACGTCGGCCGGCCGCATCCCGACCGACCGGGGCTACCGCTTCTTCGTCGACCACTTCGAGCGCGCCCCCGGCCTGCCGCCCGCCCAGCGCCGCACCGTCTCCGACTTCTTCACCACTGCGCACCTCGCGCTCGAAGACCTGCTCCACGAGACGAGCCAGCTCCTCGCGAACCTCACCCAGCACGCCTCGGTGGTGGTCGGGCCCGCGTCCGACGCCGCGGTGCTGCGCAACCTGCAGCTCGTGTCGCTCCAGCCCGGGCTCGCACTCGTGGTCGCCGTGCTCTCGAACGGCGCGGTGGAGAAGGAAGTGCTCCACCTCGACGGCGAGCCGACCGACGACGACCTCGCCCGCGCCGGAGCCGCGCTGAACGCGCAGTTCCAGAGCTCGACGCTCGCCAACCTCCCGGTGGCCGACACGACCGGCGAGCCGGTCGTCGACCGCTGCATGGGCATGGCCCGCGATGCGCTCGCGTCGCGCGTCGCCGGTCAAACCGAACCGCTCTACGTGAGCGGCGCGAGCCGCATCGCCCTGGAGCAGGGCTCCTACGGCACCGCCGACGGCGCGGCGCGGTTGCTCGAGCTGCTCGAGCACCAGGTCGTCGTGGTCTCGCTCGTGCGCGGCCTCCTCGACCACGGGCTCGTCGTGCGCATCGGCGAGGAGAACGAACGCGAGGAGTTGCGCGACTGCTCCCTCGTGCTCGCGCCGTACGTCGTCGAGGGTGAGGTCGCCGGTTCCATCGGCGTCCTCGGCCCGACCCGGATGGACTACGGCCGGGCGCTGGCCGCGGTGGCCACGGTCTCGCAGCAGCTCGGCCGTATCCTGCACACCTGATGGCTTCCGACGACTACTACCTGCTCCTCGGCGTCGAACGGAGCGCGACCGACGACGACATCAAGCGCGCGTACCGTTCACTCGCGCGCCAGTACCACCCCGACGCGAATCCGGGCGACCCCGCCGCCGAGGCCAGGTTCAAGGAGATCTCGGTCGCGTACGAGACGCTGCGCGATCCCGAACGCCGTCGTCGCTACGACATGTTCGGACCCGAGCGCGCGGGCGGTGGCGGTGCACCCCCGGGTGCCGACGGCTTCGGGATCAACGACCTGTTCGACGCGTTCTTCGGTGGCGACGTGTTCGGGGGGCGTGGGGGAGGCGGTCCCGCCGGACCGATGACGGGCGCCGACGCCGAGGCGGTGCTCGACCTCTCGCTGAGCCAAGCGGTGTTCGGCACGACGAAGCCGCTCGACGTCCGGCTCCCGGTGGTGTGCGATCCGTGCAGTGGCTCGGGTGCCGCCCCGGGCACGCACGCGGCGCAGTGTGAGACCTGCGGCGGTGCCGGCCAGGTGCGTCAAGTGCGGCGTTCGATCCTCGGCCAGATCGTGACCGCCGGCGTGTGCCCGACGTGCGGCGGCGCGGGCTCCGTCATCCCGTCGCCCTGTCCGACTTGCGGGGGCGATGGTCGCGTCGTCGCCGAACGTCGACTCGACGTCGAGGTACCAGCCGGCATCGACGACGGGCAACGACTGCGGCTCCCCGGTCGCGGCGCGGCCGCGCCGCGCGGCGGTCGGTCGGGCGACCTCTACGTGCACGTGCGGGTCGCCGTGAACCCCGACTTCGTGCGCGACGGGAACGATCTCCTGCACGTCCGGTCGATCGGGATGACCCAGGCTGCACTCGGAACTGCGTGCACGATCGAGACGCTCGACGGAGCCGAGGATCTCGTGATCCCTGCGGGGACACAACCGGGTCGCGTGTTCCGCCTACGCGGCCGTGGTGTGCCCGTGCTCCAGGGTCGCGGCCGGGGCGACCTGCTGGTGCAGATCGAGGTGCAGGTCCCGGAACGGTTGAGCGACGACGAAGCGGCGCTGCTCCGCCAGCTCGCCGAGTTGCGCGGCGAGGAGGTCGCTGAGCACGAAGGCGGTCTCTTCTCCCGCATCCGTTCCGCGTTCCAGTAGACGACATGGCGAACACCCGCCCTGATCACGATGCGGGCGACTGGGCATCCGGCCACGATGCCGTCGCGCACGTGTTCGTCGCGACCCTCGGCGATGCGTGCACCGTGTCGGGCGACGACGGCCATCATCTCGCCCGGGTCCGGCGTCTCCGCGTCGGGGAGCGGATCACTGCGGCCGACGATGCCGGGCGCTGGCGGCCCTACGAGATCGAGACGGTGTCGGGCGCGGAGCTCGACCTGATCGCGGTGGGTGGTGTGCGCACCGAGCCCCGAGGCGAACCCGGCCTCGCCGTCGCGTTCGCACTCACGAAGGGTGAGAAGCCGGAGCGCGTCGTCACCCAGCTCACCGAGATCGGAGTCGATCGGATCCTTCCGGTCGTCGCGCACCGCTCCGGCGTGCGGTGGGACGACGGCCGTCGGGCCGCCGCGGGCGCGCGGTTCCGGCGCGTGGCACGCGAGGCCGCGATGCAGTCGCACCGGGCGCGTCTCCCCGTGATCGGCGATGTGGTCGCGCTCGCGTCGCTCGTCGGGCACCCGGCGGTGCTGATCGCGGAGGCCGGCGCGTCCGGGCCCCCGACCACATCACCGAGCGGCGGAGAGTGGCTGGTCGTGGTCGGTCCCGAGGGCGGACTCGAGCCCGACGAAGCTGCCGCGCTCGGGCCCGTCGGCCGGTTCGCGGTCGGTCCGCACGTGCTTCGGGCCGAGACTGCAGCGGTGGCTGCTGCATCCGCGCTTGCGCTGACCCGACGAATTGGGTGACGCTGCCCCGCGTGAATCGGGCACCAAGGCGGCAACTTGTTCCCTTTGGTAGGCTCGCACCTTCGTCGGGCATGGGGGCAGTAACGCAATGGTGGGGATGAGCGGTACCCACGTCGGTGAGCGGCTTCGGGCGATCCGTCGTCAGAAGGGTCTCTCGCTGCACGATGTCGAGGCGCGTTCCGGTCTGGAGTTCAAAGCTTCGGTCCTCGGTGCCTACGAGCGCGGTGAGCGGGCGATCTCGGTTCCCCGTCTCCTGCGACTGTCGGAGATCTACGAGGTCCCGGCCGATCAGCTGTTGCCGCGCGATGCCGACGTCGAGATCAACCTCACCGACGGTGTGTCGGAACTCGACGACGCCTTCACGATCGATCTCGTGCGCCTCCATGCGCTCGACGATCCCGAGGCCCAGGTCCTGGCCCGGTACGCGTCCACGATCCAGCTCCAACGCCAGGACTTCAACGGCCGGTTGCTCACGATCCGTCGCGACGACCTGCGCGTGCTCGCGGCCGTCCTCGGGCGTCGACCCGAAGACCTCGGCACCCGCCTCGGCGAACTCGGCCTCCGCGCCCGCAGCTGACTCTCCTGGTCGAATCCGCTGCGCCGGCTCTCTCGCTCACCGGTTGAGGTCCTGCGAGTGGGTGTCCGCCGGCTCCGCTTCTTCTCGTGGCTCTCTGGTCGAATCGTTCCGTAGGAATCCGGGTTCGGGCCGGGTCGGGCTCGGGTAATCTCTCGGCAACGTGTCCGCGCCCACTCAGATCAAGGTCCACGTGCCCGGGAACCACCTCATGGTGGATCTGCTCGGGCAGCGAGATGAGCTCCTGCGGGTGATCGAGAGCGCGTTCGACGCCCGGATCCATGTCCGCGGCAACGAGATCACCGTGAGTGGCGAGCCGGCCGTCGCGGAACAGGTCGCCCGCCTCTTCGAGGAGCTCGTCACCCTCCTCGAGCAGGGCCACCAACTCGACCGCGACAACCTCGCCCGTTCGATCGACATGATGAAGGCCGACCAGCGACCGACCCAGGTGTTGACCACCGAGGTGTTGCGTGGCCGCAAGACCGTGCGCCCGAAGACCGCCGGCCAGAAGCAGTACGTCGATGCCGTGCGCGACAACGTCGTCACCTTCGCGATCGGACCGGCCGGCACCGGCAAGAGCTACCTCGCGGTCGCGCTCGCGGTGCAGGCCCTCCAGGCGAAGGAGGTCAACCGGATCATCCTCACCCGGCCCGCGGTCGAAGCAGGCGAGCGGCTCGGCTTCCTCCCCGGCGACATGCTCGCCAAGGTCGACCCGTACCTGCGGCCGCTCTACGACGCGCTCTACGACATGCTCGACCCCGAGGTGGTCGGGCGGCTGATGGAGCGCGGCGTCATCGAGGTCGCGCCGCTCGCGTACATGCGCGGCCGCACGCTCAACGACTCGTTCATCATCCTCGACGAGGCGCAGAACACCACGCCGGAACAGATGAAGATGTTCCTCACCCGTCTCGGCTTCGGATCGAGGATCGTCGTCACCGGCGACGTCACCCAGATCGACCTCGGCGAGGGCCGCGGGCGGTCGGGCCTGCTCGCGGTCCGCAACATCCTCACCGACATCACCGACATCGCGTTCGTCGAGCTGAGCTCCACCGACGTGGTGCGTCACCGCATCGTGCAATCGATCGTCGACGCGTACGAGCAACACGAAACGCCCCGAGAAGCGAAGGCGTGACCGTGTCCCACGAAGTCTTCGGCGCCGACGAGCAGACTTCGTTCCCGATCGACGTAGCGAGATGGGTCCGTCTCGCTCGGCTGGTGGTGGAGGAGGAACAGGTCCCCGACCACTCCGAGCTCTCGGTGATCTTCGTCGACGAGCAGGCGATGTCGGATCTGAACGAACGGTTCCTCGGCGGGACCGGCCCCACCGACGTGCTCGCCTTCCCGATGGACGACGACGTCGTCCTCGGCGGCCGCCAGCCCGATCAGGGCGGCCGGGGGCCCGGATCACCCAGCGAGCCGGGGGATCCGCCGACCCTCCTGGGTGACGTGGTCGTGTGTCCGGCGGTCGCCGACCGCCAGGCGGGCCTCGCGGGAGGGACGCTCGACGACGAAGTCGGGCTCCTGGTCGTTCACGGGGTGTTGCATCTGCTGAACTACGACCATGCGGAGCCGCAGGAGTCGGAGACGATGAAGCGGCGTGAGCGCGAGTTGCTCACACGGTTCCGAGCGCTGGAGCGAAACGGTGAGCAAGCCCCCACATAGGCGACACCGTCAGCACCGGAGTGGGCGATGAGCAGCGCCGACTGGGCGATCGTCGCGCTGATCGTCGTGCTCTACGTCGCCTCGATCTTTCTCGCGCTGGCAGAGACCGCGTTCGTCCGGATGAACCGGGTCCGCGCGATGGCGCTCGAAGAGGAGGGCCGCAAGGGCGCGACGAAGCTCGTGCAGATGCTCGCGAACCCGACCGAGACGTTGAACTCGGTGCTCCTCCTCGTGCTCGTGACCCAGCTCACGAGCGCCACCTTGCTCGGTGTGGTGCTCGAGGGTCTCGCCGGGACCCTCGGTGTGGTGATCGGTGTCATCCTGCAGATCGTCGTGTTCTTCGTCGTGGGAGAGGTCGCGCCGAAGACGTACGCGGTGCAGAACACCGACAAGGCTGCGCTGTCGGTGTCGGGGTTCCTCTGGGCGATCACGCACTTCCCACCGATGCGCCTGTTGTCGCGCGGACTCATCGGGCTGGCGAACGTGCTGCTCCCCGGCAAGGGCCTGAAGGAGGGTCCGTTCGTCACCGAGATGGAGATCCGCCAGATGGCCGATGTCGCGGCCGACGAAGAAGTGATCGAAGGCGAGGAGCGGCGGCTCATCCACTCGATCTTCGAGTTCGGCGACACCGTCGTCCGCGAGGTGATGCTGCCCCGTCCCGACATGACGGCGATCGAGGCGGAGGAGACGATCGAGGACGCGATCACGGTTGCCATCGATCGCGGCTTCTCGCGGCTCCCGGTCTACGAGGACACCACCGACAACATCGTCGGCCTCGTCTACCTCAAGGACCTCGTCCGACGGGCCCGGGCCGGTGAGCAGAACCGACCCGTGAGCGGAGCCGTGCGCGAGGCGGTCTTCGTTCCCGAGCAGAAACGGGTGGCGGAGCTGCTGCGCGAGATGCAGACCGACAAGTTCCACATGGCGATCGTGATCGACGAGCACGGGGGGACCGCGGGGCTCGTGACCCTCGAAGACGTCGTCGAGGAGATCGTGGGCGAGATCGTCGACGAGTACGACATCGAGACCCCTGCGCTCGAGTACCTGGGCGACGGCTCACTCCGGGTGCGGGGCAAGACGAACATCGACGAGGTCAACGAGGCGCTCGACGTCGAGCTGCCCGACGACGAGTGGGACACGGTAGGCGGCCTCGTGTTCAACCTGCTCGGCAAGGTGCCCGACGAAGGTGAGGCAGTGCGCTTCAAGGGTCTGGAGTTCCGGAGTGAACGCGTCGAGGGCCACCGCATCGCCTCGGTGCTGATCGTCCGAGTCGAAGACGAGGCACCGTCGGAAGCAGTGCGCGCAGCGGAGTCGTCGGACACGCCCGGGCGGGTCGTGAACGGGTGAGCGATCGAGACGACGCCGCGAAGCGAACCGAAGCAGTGCGCGCAGCGGAGTCGTCGGACACGCCCGGGCGGGCCGTGAACGGGTGAGCGAGTTTCGATCCGGCTTCGTGACGTTGGTGGGGCGTCCGAACGTCGGGAAGTCGACGCTGATGAACCAGATCGTCGGCCGGAAGGTGTCGATCGTGTCGGATCGCCCGCAGACGACCCGGACCCAGGTACGCGGCGTCCACACCACGCGGTCGAGCCAGCTCGTGTTCCTCGACACGCCGGGGATCCACCGGCCCCGCACACTGCTGGGGGAGCGGACCAACCAACGGGCACTGGCGACCCTCGCCGAGGTCGACGTGGTGTGTCAGGTCGTGGCCGCGAACGAAGGTATCGGGCCCGGCGACGAGTTCGTGGCCCGGCTCGTGGCGGAGTCGGGGACCGCCTCGGTGCTGGTGGTGAACAAGATCGACGCCGCGACCAAGGCCGATACCGCGCGACGACTCGCCGATGCGGCGGCCCGGCTCGGCGACTTCTCGGCTTACGTGCCGTTGTCGGCCCGTACCGGCGACGGCGTCGAGGCGTTGGTCTCCGAGCTCGAAGCTCGCCTGCCCGAGGGGCCGGAGTACTACCCGGCGGGGATGGTGAGCGACCAGCCCGAGACCACGCTGGCGGCCGAGCTGGTGCGGGAGAAGCTCCTGGCCGTCGCCCGCGACGAGCTTCCGCACTCGATCGGCGTCACCGGCGAGCTGCTCGAGGCCGCGGCCGACGAGGATCCCGACGTGCTCCGGGTGAAGGTCGTCATCCGGGTGGAACGCGATTCCCAGAAGGGGATCGTGATCGGCAAGGGCGGAGCGGTGCTGCGGGATGCGGGGACCCGGGCCCGCAAGGAGCTCGAAGCCCTCCTCGGGATCCGGGTCTACCTCGAGACGAAGGTCAGGGTCGACAAGGACTGGCAGCGCAAGGCGAGTTCGCTCGACCGCCTCGGCCTGTGAACAGGAGTGAGTCACAAGTTGCGGATTCGCGACGGCGCGGCGATAGAGTCGCCTCGCCAAGGGCCGGAAACCGAACGCCATGACCCCAACAGGACGTGCATGCGGATGCGCCTCGGGACGCACCTGGGTATGACGAGATGAACTTGATCCGAACGGCTCGTCGCGGCGCGAAGTCGCCGCTCATCCTCGGGCTGGCGCTCACGTTCGCGCTCGCCGTGGCCGGGTGCAGCAGCAACGACAACGGGCAGAACTCCCTCAAGCCGGCGGGCCGCAACGCGCGGCTCATCGACGATCTCTTCATCCCGGTCCTGATCGTGGCGTCGGTCATCGGGGTCCTCGTCGTCGCGGCCACCGTGGTGTTCGCGATCAAGTTCCGCCACCGTGAGGGCAAGGACGACAACCCGAAGCAGATCCACGGGTCCACCCCGCTCGAGATCGGCTGGACGATCGTCCCCGCGCTCATCCTCGCCGTCGTGGCCGTTCCCACGATCGCCACCATCTTCAAGATCGCCGAGGAGCCCAAGGGCGAGGTGCTCGAGGCCACGGTCGCCGGCAAGCAGTGGTGGTGGGAGGCGGAGTACAAGAAGCAGGACAAGGTCTCGGGGACGAACATCGACCAGAGCATCGTCACCGCGACCGAGATCCACATGATCGCCGGCGTGCCACTCAAGATCGACCTGAAGTCCGACAACGTGATCCACTCGTTCTGGATCCCGGAGCTGGGCGGCAAGCAGGATGTCATCCCTGGCCGCAAGCAGGGCATCACCCTGTACGCCGACGAGCCGGGCACGTTCCTCGGCGTCTGCACCGAGTACTGCGGGCTGTCGCACGCCAACATGAAGATGCGCGTGATCGTGCAGACCAAGGAAGACTTCAACGCGTGGATGGCCGGCCAACAGCAGGGACCGGCGCAACCGTGGACCGGCGAGATCGAAGAACTGACCGGAGCGACGTTCGCGTGTACGAACTGCCACCTCTTCAACGACTCGTCGAAGACGGCCTACGCACCGAACCTCACCCACCTCGCGTCGCGCTCCACCTTCGCGGGCGGCGTGTTCGAGTTGAACCGCAAGAACCTGGTCGACTGGATCTTGAACGCACCGGGGATGGTCCCGATGCAGGCGAAAGACTGTCGATTGCCACCACCGGCCACATGCGTCGGGATGCCGTCGTACACCAAGGACACCCCGAAGGGCGACTACCCGGTGATGACCCGTGCTCAGGCCGAGACGATCGCCGACTACCTGCTGGCGGAGAAGTAGGCCCATGACGACCACACTGACGGTCCCCAAGGTCAAGCGCTCGATCTTCCGGCGCCCCCGGGCCACCACCGGCTTCCGGAGCTGGTTCACCACCGTCGACCACAAGAAGATCGGCATCATGTACGCCACCACGGCGATGGTGTTCCTCGTGATCGGCGGCATCGAGGCGCTGCTCATCCGTCTCCAGCTCGCGGCCCCGAACGGCACCGTGCTGACGGCGAGTCAGTACAACACCATGTTCACGATGCACGGCACGACGATGGTGTTCCTGATGGGAATGCCGCTCGCCGTCGCGTTCGGCAACTATCTCATCCCGCTGCAGATCGGTGCGCGCGACGTCGCGTTCCCGAGGCTCAACGCCTTCGGATACTGGGTCGTGTTGTTCGGCGGGATCTTCATCTACTCGAGCTTCGTGCTCGGCGGCGCCCCGAACGGCGGCTGGTTCGGATACACCCCGCTCACCAGCAGCCCGATCTCGTTGGGCGCGCTGCCCGGGCGCGGTCCCGACTTCTGGACCGTCGGCCTGATCATGCTCGGCATCGGCTCGACGACCTCGGCCGTGAACTTCATCGTGACGATCCTCAACATGCGTGCGCCGGGCATGACGCTCATGCGCATGCCGGTGTTCTGCTGGATGATGCTCGTCGTCGCGTTCCTCACTGTGTTCGCGATGCCGATCGTCACGGTGGCGCTCACCATGGTGTGGTGGGACCGCAACCTGATGTCGAACTTCTTCAACGCGGCTGCGGGCGGTGATCCGCTGCTGTACCAGCATCTGTTCTGGTTGTTCGGCCATCCCGAGGTGTACATCCTGATCCTGCCGGGCATGGGGATCGTGTCGGAGATCCTCCCGGTGATGTCGCGCAAGCCGCTGTTCGGCTACTCGGTGGTCGTGTTCTCCGGGATCGCAATCGGGTTCCTCGGGTGGGGGGTCTGGGCCCACCACATGTTCGTCACCGGCCTCGGCCCCGTCGCCGTCTCGGCATTCGGGCTGTCGACCATGCTCATCGCGATCCCGACCGGCGTGAAGATCTTCAACTGGTTGGGCACGGTGTGGGGCGGATCGATCCGGCTCAACACCCCCATGCTGTTCTCGCTCGGGTTCATCGCCATGTTCACGATCGGTGGTCTCTCGGGCGTGCTCCACTCGGTCGTCCCCGCCGACACGCAGCAGACCGACACCTACTTCGTGGTCGCGCACTTCCACTACGTGCTTTTCGGCGGGCTCGTGTTCGCGATCTTCGGCGGGATCTTCTACTGGTTCCCGCTGCTCTACGGCCGCTTCATGAACGAGAAGCTCGGCAAGGTCACGTTCTGGCTCACACTGATCGGGTTCAACCTCACGTTCTTCCCGATGCACATCCTGGGGCTCGAGGGCCAAGCCCGCCGCACCTACCGGTACTCCGAGGGCATGGGGTTCGACGCGCTGAACTTGGCCGCCACCGTCGGGTCCTTCGTCATCGCGGTGGCGGTGCTGCTGCTGCTCGTGAACATCCTCGTGAGCCGACGGCACGGTGCGGTCGCGCCGCACGACCCGTGGGACGCCCGATCGCTCGAGTGGAGCGTGTCGTCGTACCCGCCCCCGGAGTACAACTTCGAGGAGATCCCGCAGGTCGAGGCGCGTGACGAGTACTGGCACCGCAAGTACACCGAGGACGAGAGCGGGCGCCTGGTCCGGTTGCCGAGCGGTGGCGCGGATGCGCCGTCGGCCGGTGCCGTGGCCACGCTCGAGCCCGACGGTGGGGGCGAAGGCGGGGCTGTCGTTCCCTCCGGAGGTGGCCACGGAGCGGGAGGTCACGGCATCCACATGCCGTCGCCTTCGTACTTCCCGATCCTCATGTGCGCCGGCCTGCCGGTCATCGGCTACGGCGTGGTGTTCCAGAACTGGTACCTCGGCGCGCTCGGCGTGTTGATCCTGATCGTCGGCATGTACGCGTGGGCGCTCGAGCCCTCCAGTGAGTGAGCGGGGAGAACTGATGGAGCAGGCGGCGATCGCGCCTCCCGCAGGTGGTGCCCACGCGTCTACTCCGGTGCACGCGGGGCACGGCGATCACGAGACGAGCACCGGAGTCACGAACACCAAGCTGGCGATGTGGATCTTCCTCTCGTCGGAGTGCCTCCTGTTCGGCGCGCTGATCGCCACCTATCTGCTCTACCGGGGCCGGTCGAAGGGCATCGAACCGGCCGACGTCTACAACATCCCGTTCACGTCGGCGACGTCGTTCATCCTGCTCATGAGCAGCCTCACCATGGTGCTGGCGCTCGCCGCGATCCAACGGGCCGACTACCGCCGCACGAAGATCTGGCTGGTCGCCACCGCATTGTTCGGCATGACGTTCGTCGGCGGGCAGGTCTACGAGTTCACCGAGTTCGTCCGTCAGGGCGTCAGGGTCGACACGAACCTGTTCGGGTCGAGCTTCTACCTCCTCACCGGCCTGCACGGCCTCCACGTGACGGTGGGCATCGTGTGGTTGCTGTCGCTGTGGGGACTCACGACCCAGGGCCGGCTGCAGCAGAAGGACTCGGAGACCATCGAGATCTCAGGGTTGTATTGGCACTTCGTCGACGTCGTGTGGATCGTGATCTTCACCGTCGTCTACCTGATCCCGAGGTGAGGTCGACCAGAGCATGAGCGACGCCGAGACGACGACCACCACGGAGCCCGTCCAGGATCCCGATCACAACATGCTGGTCGGGACAGCCGAGGAGCGCGAGCGCGAGAAGAAGTACGGGCTCCAGGAGATCCCGCCCGAGGAGGTCCCGCTGCTCCCGGGGGAGCTGAGCCACCACCCGAGCCCGTTCCAGTACGTGGTCATCGCGATGATCCTCGTGGTGATCACCGCGCTCGAGGTCGCCGTGAGCTACCTCGAGGGCGACATCCCGAACGGCCTCATCATCTTCCTGCTCCTCGGGATGGGCCTGGTGAAGTTCGTGCTCGTGGCGAGCTACTACATGCACCTGAAGACCGACAAGCCAGTGTTCCGAAGGTTCTTCATCATGGCCGCGGTCGGCGCGATCTTCCTCTACTTGATCGTCCTCACCACGCTCGGCGTGTGGGACGGCGGATCGTGACCGCAACATCATGATCGCCGGCGGGCTGGGGGCGGTTCCGTTTCCGGCATGGGAACCGCATCCCGACGTGTGGATCGTGATCGGCCTGTTCGCGGTCGGCTACGCGACGGCGGTGGTGCGGCTGGGCCCGCGGCTCAGCCCGGCCGGCCAACCCGTGGTCTCGCGCTTCCAGGTCACGTGCTGGTCGCTCGGGCTGTTCGCGATGTGGCTCGCGGCCGACTGGCCGATCCACGACGTCGCCGAGCAGTCGCTCTACAGCGCGCACATGGTGCAGCACCTGATCTTCACCCTGGTCGTGGCGCCGCTGCTGCTCCTCGGCACCCCCGCCTGGCTGCTGCGTTGGATCCTCTCGCCCCCGTGGCTGTTCCACGCCGTCCGCTGGATGGCCCGGTTCCTGCCCGCGGTGATCCTCTACAACCTCGTCCTCGTGCTCTTCCACTGGCCCGCGATGGTCGAACTGACCCTGGGGAACGGGCTCGCCCACTTCGTCGCGCATGTGATCATCGTGGTCAGCTCGCTGATCGTCTGGCTTCCGATCCTCAGTCCGCTGCCGGAGATCCCGCGCCTCGTTCCGGTCGCGCAGATGGTCTACCTCTTCCTCCAGTCGGTGGTGCCCACGATCCCGGCGTCGTTCCTGACGTTCGGCCAGACGCCGCTCTACAGGGTCTACGAGGGTCTCCCGCACCTCTATGGTGCGACGACCCTGCAAGATCAACAGATCGCCGGGCTCATCATGAAGCTCGGGGCCGGGCTGCTGATCTGGGGGATCATCGCGGTCGTGTTCTTCCGGTGGGCATCCGAGGAGGAGCGCGCCGATCGGTCGCTCGACCCGCCGGGGTGGCAGGATCTCGAACAACAGCTCAACCCCCCGTCCCCGAGGAGTCAGCAGGTCCGGTGAGTACCGACGACGAGCAGCAGGACACCCCCGGAACCACCGATGAGGGCGCGGGCGAGACGCCGGGTACCGTGCTCGTCGCGCCGCCCGAGGAAGCACCCGTCCCGGCGGTCGAGGGCGCCCCGGCACCCGAAGAGAACTTCCGGACTCGGCTGCTGCTGCCGATCGTGCTCCCGCTCGCCTCGATCTTCGTGGTCGTGCTGGTCGCGCTGAACATCTCGCGCCTCTTCCTGGCCGGCGGGGAAGAGCAGGGACCTGCCGTCATCATCGCCACGGTGCTCACCGTCGGCATACTCATCGGCGCGGCCCTGCTGTCCGCGGCGCGCCACGTCCGTACCTCCCAGCTCGTGCTCCTCATGTCACTCGTCCTGATCCTGATCTTCTCCGCGGGTCTCATCACCTTCGGTGCCGGCGAGGCGCACGAGGAGGGAACCGAATCTGCGGCGCCGACCGGGCCCGCGGTGGCGAGCTTCGAGGTCGACGCCCTTCCGTCGCTCAAGTTCCAGGCCGACACGTTCGACACCGTCGCCGGGATCAACGAGATCGAGTACGTCGACAAGGGTGGGACCCACACCCTCGTGTTCAGCGACCCGACGCTCGGCTACTTCCTGCTCGCGGTCCCGGCCGGGCCGTTCAAGGGAAAGGTCGAGCTCGCGGCGGGCAAGGAGTACGACATCTACTGCACGATCCCCGGTCACCGCGAGGCAGGGATGGAAGCCGTCGTGAAGGTCGGCGACGCCCCGCCGCCGGCCGACGGAGCCGGCGACACCACCACCACGACAGTTCCGGCCGGCCAACTGCAGGACCCGAACGCGGGTGGTTCCGCACCGGAGACCCCGGGCGCGACCCTTCCCGGAGCTCCGCCGACCACACCCACCTCCAGACCGGTCGGCGGCAACGCCGGGAGTCCCGGTGCCTCGGCCACACCGTCGGGCCGGTAGATGTGCACTCGCCGTTCTCTCGCCGTCCTGTTCGTCGCATTGGCGCTCGGTCTCATGGGCGTCGCCGCGTGCGGGGGCGGTGGCGGCGATTCCGCCTACCAGGAGCCCACGGGCCCCGCGGTCGCCGACCTCACGTTCTCGGGCAAGAACTTCGCGTACACGCCCGACAAGGCGAGTGCACCGCCCGGCATCATCGACATCACCCTGAAGAGCACCGAGGGCGGTCACAACCTCGTGATCGAAGGCGTCCCCGGCTTCGAACTCGTCACTCCCGGCTCCGGCGACACCGACTCCGGCAAGGTGAAACTGAAGAAGGACAAGTACACCTTCTACTGCAGCCTGCCCGGCCACCGCGCCGCCGGCATGGTCGGCACCCTCACCGTCGGCTGACGCGTCTCTTCGACGAGCAACTGGCTAGCGTGATCCGGCGTGGTCTCGGGGATCGATCTGTCGCACATGCCCAAACACGTCGCCATCGTCATGGACGGCAACGGACGGTGGGCCAAGCGACGAGGGTTGAAGCGCACCGAAGGCCACGCGGCGGGGGAGGAAGCGCTGTTCGACGCGGTCGAGGGCGGCCTCGAGGTCGGCTTGGCCTGGATGACGGTGTACGCGTTCTCCACCGAGAACTGGCGGCGCCCGATCGACGAGGTCCGGTTCCTCATGCGGTTCAACGAGAGCCTGCTGCTCCGCCGGCGCGACGACCTCAACGAGCGAGGCGTGCGGGTGCGGTTCATCGGTCGGCGGTCGGGGAGGGTGCCGAAACGGGTGCTGCGCCACATCGAAGACACCGAGGCGCTCACGGCGCACAACCGGCGCATGACGCTCACGTTCGCGTTCAACTACGGCGGACGGGCCGAGCTGGTCGACGCCGTGCGTGCGATCGCGGCCGAGGTCGCAGCCGGCAAGATCAAGCCCGACAAGATCGACGAGCGCACGATCGCCCGGCACCTCTACGCGCCCGACATGCCCGACCCCGACCTGGTGGTGCGCACCTCGGGGGAGTTCCGGATCTCGAACTACCTGCTCTGGGAGGCCGCGTACTCGGAGTTCGTGTTCACCGACGTGCTGTGGCCCGACTTCCGGCGGGAGAACCTGTTCGCGGCGATCTGTGAGTTCCAACTGCGCGAACGCCGCTTCGGCGAGATCGCGGAAGAGTGAGCGCAGCGGAGCGAACCATCAAGGCGAATAACCACACGCGTGTAACTAGACTCACCGGGTGAGCCTCTACCGGGATCAGGGTGTGGTGCTGCGCACCGTGAAGCTCGGCGAGACCGACCGGATCGTCACGATCTTCACCCAGGGCAACGGCAAGATCCGCGCCGTCGCCAAGGGTGTGCGCCGCCCCGGCAGCCGGTTCGGCGCCCGGCTCGAGCCGACGTCGAACGTCGCGCTCCAGTGCTACAAGGGCCGTGAGCTCGACGTCGTCACCCAGGTCGAGACGATCGACGCGAACCGCGCGCTCCGCGAGCACTACGGCTGCCTCACCCATTCGGTCTCGATGCTCGAAGCGGTCGACCAGATCAGCCCCGACCGGGAGCGCAACCCGGCCGTGTACCGGATGCTCGTCGGCGCGTTGAAGACCCTCGCCGACCAACCGTCGCCGCTGGTCGCACCCGCGTTCTTCTGGAAGTTGCTGAGCCTCGAGGGATTCCATCCGCACCTCGACGGCTGCGTGCGTTGCTCGACCGTGACCGGGCCGTTCCCCGCGTTCGATCTCGGCGAGGGTGGTCTCCTGTGCGCCGACTGCTCGAAGCTCGGCGGGGTCCGGGTCCGGGAGGCGACCGTCGACGTGCTCCGCCTCATGCTCGGCGGGGAGCTCCGCCGGGTGCTCGCCGAGGTCCCTTCCGGCGAGATCGTGGCCGAGGT
>JBBRHS010000005.1:0-22423 GCA_038222385.1 Acidimicrobiia bacterium | reverse complement strand
ACCGCGATGCTCGGACTCCCGCTCACGTCGGTGCTCATCACGACGCTGTTCCTCTCGGCCGACGGCGTCACGCTCATGCCCGTCGTGATCGTCGCGTCGGCGGTGTCGTACGTCGCGTCGGCCCGGCTCACGCCGACGCCCCCGGAGGACCCCGCACCCACTCCCGGCGCCGCGCCACCCGCGACCACGTAGCGTCGTGTCCCGTTCCGGCTACGTCGAGACCCCTCGAGACTGGGTCCTGCTCGAACGGCGCGGGCCGTTCCCGTTCGTCACGCTCGAACGCTTCCGCCGGCCCGACGGCACCGAGGTCACGTGGCACTCGCGTCTCCACCGGAAGTGGCGGAACCACCTCGACACCGGCAACCGCTCCACCTGGTGGGCGCCGGGCGCGATCGGCTGGTGGATCGCGGCCCTCTTCATGGTCGGGTCCACGTGCTTCGCGCTGGGTGCGCTCCCGGGCTACCTCGACCTCGTCGGCACCGACGCCGACAACATCACGTTCTTCGTCGGTTCGATCTACCTCCCCCCGGCCGGTCTGCTGCAGTACCTCGAGGTCGCGAACGCCCACCGCACACCGGCGCGCGACGGTCGCCGCGCCCGCATGCGGCTGCTGACGTGGGAGCCGGGCCGCATCGACTGGTGGGCGACGGCCGTGCAGCTCGCCGGCACCGTGTTCTTCAACATCAGCACGTACCACGCGCTCGCCGACGGTCTCAGCGCCACCGAGGTGAACCAACTCGTCTGGCGTCCCGACGTCTACGGCTCGATCTGCTTCCTCGTGGCCAGCGGGCTCGCCTGGGCCGAGGTCGGCCACCGCTGGGTCTCCTGGCAGCCCCGGACCCTCTCGTGGTGGATCGCCCTCCTCAACCTCGGCGGATCGGTGGCGTTCGGCGTCTCGGCCTTCGCGGCGAAGGTGGTCAGCGGGAGCGGTGAGCTGCGCAACGTCGAGCTCGTGGACCTGGGGACGTTCCTCGGTGCCCTCGGGTTCCTGGTCGGGGCGTTCCTGCTCCTCCCCGAACGCACCGGCGACGCCGAGAGCTGATCAAGCTCGGTGGTGAGGCCGCCGATAGTGAGTGGGTGAGCACGGATGCCCGGACGACCCGGTACCGACGCAAGCGCGCGGAGCGCAAGGAGGCTCGTGCGTTCTGGGGCCGACGCGCCCCGAGCGGCGCCGCGCCGGCCGCCCCCGTGTGGGACAGCTTCGTGCGGGTCTTCCACCGGCCCGAGCGGATCGACCCGGACCTGATCTACCCGCTCCCGCCCGAGTACCTCGAGCTCGACGAGCACGCCGAACAGATCTCGCGCAACTAGCGCTCTCGGCCGGCCACGCCCGTCGTCGGCTTCGGGAACATCGGTCCGGTGAACGGATCGCCGGGAGCGAGTCCGTGCTCGGGTGGCAGCGGCATCGTCGCGGGCCGCGGGTCGTAGCGCACGTCGTCGCCGAACCACCTCGTCGCGAGGGCGCGCCGGCGTCGGGTCCCGTGCGTGTTGCCGGTCGAACCGTGGACGACGAGCGGATGGAAGATCAGCACGTCGCCCGGCTCCATCGTCCACGACACGAGGTCGTAGGAGTCGCGATCGGCGTCGACGTCGGGTGGCGCTTCGAGGTCGGGGTCGATCATGAACGCGTTGTAGTCGGGCGTGACCGCCTGGTAGCGGTTCGGCCACTTGTGCGAGCCGCGCACGTACTCGAGCCCACTCGACTCGCGCGTCACCGGGTCGAGGGGCATCCAGATCGAGCAGACCTGCTCGCCGACCACCGGCCAGAAGGTGAGGTCGTGGTGCCACGGCGTCGCGACGTCGGCCCCCGGTTCCTTCACGAAGATCTGGTCGTAGAAGAACGTCACGTCGGCCGACCCGATCGCCTGCTGCGCGAGGGCGGCCGCGGGCGACTCGAGCACGAACGCGCGGTAGTCGTCGTCGTGCAGCCACATGAAGATGTCGTTGCGGTAGCCCTGGTCCGGGAGCGAGATGAAGTCACTCAACGCCGACGGCGCCGCCAGGTTCCGCTCGACGGCCGCCGCGACGCGTTCGAGCCACTCGTCGGGCATCACCGCGCGGCAGCAGATCACGCCGTCACGCTCGAAGCTCGCGACCTCGTCGGGGGTCAGGTCTCGCAACGCACCGGATCCCATGACCGCCCCTCCCCGACCCTCGCGCCGCTCGTCGGAGGTGATGGTAGGCCCGCGGCGGCGAAGGGACAGCGCACGGGCGCAGGCCGACGGTGCGGCGGTGCGGTCCGACCCGCTACCGTCGCCCGGTGGCCCGCTCGAAGAACCCCCTCCACAAGTTCGATTCCAAGTCGGTGACGGCCGAGGCGCTCATCGCCCACCAGCAGCCGGTGACCAAGACCGACCTGCGCTCCAAGCTCCGCGAGATCGGCGCCTACGCCGACGAGACCGACGACCCGGTCCTCGCGGTGGCCGAGATCGCGGCGGAGGAAGCCGTGATCGCGTCGGCCGAGCACGAGGCCGCTCAGCAGCTCGGGCCGTTGGGCGTGATCCTCAAGACCGTGCCGAGGGCGCAGCTCGCGATCGCGATCGGGTTCGCCGCGGTCATCGTCGTCTACAAGCTCGGCGAGCTCATGAGCCGGCCCCGTGGACCGCAGGTCGAGGTCCGCAAGCTCACCTTCCCGATCGGGAGCTGACCCGCGCCGCGCCGCGGTGCGCGAAGCTGGCCCGATGGACGTCCACGAAGCGCTCTACACGACCCGCGCGATGCGCCGGGTCCGACCCGATCCGATCCCCGACGACGTGCAGGCGAAGATCCTCGACGCCGCGATCCGGGCACCAACGGGCGGCAACGCGCAGAACTGGCGCTTCCTGCTCGTCGACGATCCCGGCGTGAAGGACGCGCTCGGTCCGATCTACCGCGACTGCCTCAGCCAGCTCTGGTCGGGGATCTACAAGAGCCAGGTCGACGCCGCGCTCGCGACGCCCGACGAACCCGCGAGCGTGCAGTTCCTCAAAGTGCAACGCTCCGCGCAGCACCTCGCCGACCACTTCGAGGCCTATCCCCTGCTGCTGTTCAGCTTCGTGCAGTTCGACCCCACCGGCGGTTCGATCCATCCGGCGACGTGGTCGGCGATGCTCGCGGCGCGCGCCGAAGGTGTGGGCTCGTCGTGGACGTCGGTCTTCATGTTCCGCCTCGACGAGGTGCTCGAGCTCCTCGGCGTGCCGACCGACGAAGGCTGGATCTTCTCGTCGTGCGTCACGTTCGGTTACCCGACCGGACGCTGGGGCGTCGCGCCACGCCGCCCCGTCGACGAGGTGTCGTTCCGCAACCGGTGGGGCGCGCCCGTCGGCTTCGAGGTCCCCGAACCGCTCTGGCCCACCTGACCGAGTCAGTTGGGAAGCGGGACGGCCACGCTCATCACCGATCCGACCGGCGGTTGGATCCTGCTCCGAGCGGGCGGCGACTGAACTACGACAACTACCGGCCCCGCCGGCGTGGTCGGGTGCGCGTGTCGGCGCAGTCGATGCAGGTGAGGGTCGTCGGGCGGGCCAGGAGACGCTCGTACGGGATCGGTCGTCTGCACACGGCGCAGCTGCCGAACGTCGGGTCGCCCAGACGCTGTTTCGCTGCGTCGATGTCGGTGAGATTGCGGCGGGCGGCTTCGAGCAGAGCCGAGAGTTGCGCCCGTTCGAAACCGATCGTCTGGCCCTCGGGATCGTGCTCGTCGTCGGCGTTCGAGCCCTCCGACGCGGCGACGACGTCGTCGAAGTCACGGGTGAGTCCAGCGATCCTGTGCTCGGTCTCGTCGCGTGCGGCGGTGAGTCGGGCCGCGACCGCGGCGCGTTCGTGAGCGCTCAGCGGGTCGGACACCGGCCTCCGTTCCGTCACCTGTCGGCGTGGAGACCGAGCCTACGACGCCCCGGCCGACGTCTACCGGCCGGACTCCCCGCCCGACCCCGCTGGGGCCGGCGCCCCGCCGGCCGACGCCCGAGCCCGAGCCGCCGCGGTCCTCAGGCCGACGATCAGGCCGGTCGCGACGATCGCCACGACGATCGCGGTCAGTGGCATCGGACTCGGGAGCGCGAGGAGCACGCCGAGCCCGGCCAGCACCACCACGACCGTCGCACCGGCGATGTGCGCGGCGAGGAACGTGCCGATCGAGTCGGGTGGGTGCGCGACCGTCTTACCGCGACCGCCGGCGAACCGGGCCGCGAGCGCGATGCCGAGACCGAGCACGAGTCCGACGAGCAGCGCGTTGCGCAGCCCGCGGACGATGATGTCGAAGAACGCGGTCGACGCCGGCACCGAGACCGACGTCGTGTCGATCCACGCGAGGAACTCGGACCGGCCGATCTTCAGGGCGACGAGCGCGACGGCCAACGCGATCAGAAGCCCGATCCCGAGACGCGCGAGCGCTCGCCGACGGTCACCGGCCGCGACCAGTCCACCGATCACCGCGAACAGGGCGAACACCGGGAGTGCGTCGGCCAGTGCGTGCAGCGTCCGCAGCGCCCACTGGACCGGCTCGACGAGCCGCCCGTCGACCAACACGATCTCCGGGTTCAGCTTCCGGATCCGATCGCCCGACAGCCGGAAGCCGCCGACGCCGACGTCCTCGACGCGCGCCGCGACCTGGTCGACAAGCGGTTGCAGGCTCACCACCAGCTTGTCGTCTTCGACGCCGGCCTTCACCCGGTTCGAGTCGCCCGAGAACCAGGCCAGCGCCCGCTCGTGACCCTCCCGGTTGAGGCGCTCCCAGAGCTGCTCGAACCGGTCACTCTCGACGATGGCGGTCGCGGCGCGTTCCGCCGCCCGGTGCACGAGCTCGAGGGCCTGCTCGTTGACCAGCTGCCGCACCGGCCCGGTATCGGCGTCGAGTTGGCGGGCCAGCTCCCGGTCGATCACCGACACGGTGCGGGTGACGATCGCGCGCTGGAGCGCAGCGTTCCGGGCGAGCGGCGTCATCGCGTCGACGTAGCCGTCGGTGTCGTAGACGGTCCGGTCGACCCAGACCGCCGTGACCGAGAGCGGCGCGAGGACGCACGCCAGCACCACCAGCGTCGTCGCGGTGATCGAGCGCGCCCTCACGCCTCGACACTGATGCGCGTGAGGGTCGTGAACGAGCACCAGTAGAAGTCGCGGTCGAACCCCGGGCACGGGAACACCACCGATTGCACCGGACTCCCCGTCGCGACCCGCGCCTTCTCCGCACCGGTCTCGATGTCGAGCACGACGACGTGGTCCGTCATCGCCTCGGCATCGTGATCACCGGTGACGAGCTCGCCGGTGTCGGGAAAGCGAAGTGGATGGCAGGCATGGTTCTGCTCACGTGACCACAACGGCGACAGAGTGTCGCCACCGAAGGAGAAGGCCGCGAGCACACCGTTGCCGCTGTCGTACCCGACTGCGATCTCACGGTCCGGGTCGATCGCGGGTGGGTTGGCGACCACGCCGAGGGGCAGACCGCAGATCTCGGTCAGCTGCACCGCGCCGGTCGCGAGGTCGGCCCGCACGAGGTGGAGCGGCGCGGTCGAGATCCCCTGGCCGCGGAACGTTCCCGCGTACCGCTCGCTCCCGTTGCCGTTGTCGAGGAACCAGGCGGCGCCGGCGTCGAGCACAGCATCCCACCCATAGCCCTGCCCGTCGATCGTGCGGTACTGCGGCTGGAAGCCGTCGTCGAGCACGAGACGGGTGCCGTCCCACGCGACGCGGAACAACATCGTGTCGCCGACGACGTAGATCTCGTTCCCGTCGGCCGAGAGTCGAGCGACGGAGCGCTCGGGGAGCACGAGGCGGGCCACGACGTCGAGTCGTTCGGGTTCGAGGACGAGGAGCTCGGCCGGCTCCGACGGCGGCTCGGTCCCACCGGGAAGCGTGCCGCCGAAGTCCTTCGTGACGATGCAGCCGTCGTCGAGCACGACGAAGCTGTTGTACGGCCGGTCGCGCGGGAGCTCCCGGCTGACGATGGGAACGGTGTCGGGGCCGAGGCAGTGGGCGTGGCGACCGAACACGACGTAGAGCGACCCGTTCGCGTGTACGGCCATCCCTCCCGGCCAGGTCGGTCCGCCGGCCAGGTCGGGCGACCGTTCGATCACATCGAGCGACACCGGGTCGAAGCGTTCCACCCAGGAGATCGCTTCGTCGCCCCCGGTGTGACACAAGAGGTAGGCCTCACCGGGATCGCGCAGCACCACCATCGTCGCGACCATCGCGTCGCGTGACCTCGCCACGAGGTGCTCGTCGGGACCGATCCCGAGTCCGCGCCCCGACCGGGGTACCTCGGTCCGCCTGGGACCACCGTCTTCACCCGGCCAGCGACTCGGCCAGTAGCCGGCCGCGGCAGCAGACGCCGCTGTCACACCGGCGCCTCCACCGCGAGCTGCGGCGACCGCGGTGCCGGCTGGTGCGCGCGCAGGTCGGCGAGGAGATCGTCGCGCAGGGTGCGAAGCGACGGATGGTCCCACCGGTTCTCGAACTGGTGGGGATCGTCGTCGAGCCGGTAGAGCTCGCCTTCGGTACCGTCGTGCACCGTTCCCGGCGCGTAGGTCGTGCACACCCAACCGTCGCGGGTGATCGTGCGCAGGTGCACCCCCACCCCGAACAGCTCGCTGTCCCACTCGGTGAGCACCCTCTCGAACCCCCGGGAATCGGCGTCGGCGTCGTCGGCCGGCAACGCCGAACCTTGCATCCACGCGGGCGCGTCGACACCGGCGATCGCGCAGAAGGTGGGGGCCAGGTCGACGAGCCCCACCGGCGCGGTCACGACCGCGGGTGTCACGTTCGCCGACGGAGCCGGCCGCCAGATCAACGGCAGCCGCATCAGACCGTCGACGTGGTACGGACCCTTGAACAACAGCCCGAGGTCACCCTGCAACTCGCCGTGGTCGGTCGTGAACACGACGTCGGTGTCGGCGTCCCACCCGCGCGCCGCGACGTGGCCGAGCACCCGTCCGAGCGCTTCGTCGATGAGCTCGCACTCGATCGCGTTGCGGGCGTTGACCTCGCGCACCTGGTCGGCGGTGAGCGTGGCCGGAACCCAGTCCTTGGGTGCTTCGTAGTTCGAGACCAGGGTGCCGTCGTACCACTGACGCCAGTGGCGGGGCTTCGCGTCGAGGATGCGCTCGCGGTCGGCCGCCGACTCCGGATAGGCCGCGGGGAGAGGAACGTCGCGCCAGTCGATCCGGTGCATCTCCGACGCGGGCGGGTCCCACGGGTGGTGCGGATCGGGGAAGCTCATCCAGCAGAACCAGTCGGCGTCGGTGTCGAGAGAATCGAGCCACGCGATCGTGCGGTCGGCGACCCAGTCGGTGTGGTACCAGTCGCGCGGGATGGGGTTGTGCTTCACCTGCGGTGCATCGGTGTCGCCGCCACTCGCCGAGTTGACCTCCAGCGAACCGTCGAGCGGCGCGTAGTACATGCCCACGGCCTCGGGGTGATGCTCGACGAGCCACCGGGCGTAGTGCAACGGTCCGGCGGCTCCGTGGGTCGCGAACTCGAGGTGTTCAAAGCCGCGGTGTGGACCGATGGTTCCGTCGGCCCACGGTTCGAGGATGGTCTCCCGACCGGAGCCGGCGAGCGAGTTCTCCGGGAAGCGGGCGAACGGGTCGAGGAACGGTTCGAAGTGGGCCTTGCCCACGAGCGCGGTCTTGTACCCGGCGCGCTGGAGCACCGCCGCCACCGACGGGGCGTCGGCCGGGAGCGGGACACCGTTCATCCACACACCGTGCGTGCTCGGGTACTGGCCGGTGACGATCGTCGAGCGCGACGGCATGCACACCACCGACTGCGGGTGGGCCCGTTCGTAGCGGATCCCCGCGCTCGCGAGTGCGTCGACCACCGGGGTTCGCGCGAGCGCGCCACCGTTGCACCCGAGGGTGTCGTAGCGCTGCTGATCGGTCGTCACGAGCAAGACCTTGCGTCCCATCAGGAGCCCTTCACCTGGGTTGGAAGATCGACGGTCGATTCCATCTGGTCGCGCAGCTCCACGAGCGCTTCCGCCGTCGCGGCACCGATCACGAGCGCCATGGTGCGGGGATCGGCGTCGGTGGAGTACACGACGAGGCACGTCTCGTCGTGGAGGTCGATCACGTCGATCGTGCCGAGGTGGTTCCGGAACACGCCGACGGTGATGCGGTACTGGAAGCGTCGCAGGACGGGATCCTGGGTGATGATCTCCTCCGGCATGGCGATCCCCGAGCCGAGGGTGATGACCCGCGTCGTTCCGTCGACCGTCGACGAGACGATCCCCGGGAACCAGTCTTGGATCACTCCCGGATCCGCGATGCGATCCCACACCTCGGCCGCTCGACGGTGGATGCGGATCTCCTTGCGGACCGACGCTCCGCTCATGCGCGCTCGAACGGGACCACGACTCAGCCCACCTTGCTGATCACGTCGTCGCCGTACCGAGCGAGCGCATCCGCGGTGTCGCCGAAGAAGAGGAACGACGGCAGAATCACGCGGTCGGTCCCGATGTCGGCGAGTGCCTTCACCTCGTCGAGCGCGTTCGCTCCGATCGCACCGTTGCCACCGGTCGTCATCTCGATCTTCGAGCCGTCGCGACCGTGCTCCGTGGCGGTGTCGCGCACGAGCGTGAACAGGCGGTCGAGCTCGGCGTGGTCACCCTTGGCGGGGAAGAAGCCGTCTCCGAGGCGGCCGGCACGCTTCGCCGCGAGGTCGGTGTGGCCGCCGACGTGCACCGGCACCGAACCCTGCACCGGCTTGGGGGTGAGGATGCAGTCGGTGAAGTCCGTGAAGTCGCCATGGTAGGTCGCCTTGTCCTGCGTCCACAGGGCGCGCATCGCCGCGACGTAGTCGTCGGTCCGACGGCCCCGGTCCGCGAACGGAACGCCGATCGCGTCGAACTCCTCCTCGAGCCACCCGACACCGATCCCGAGCTCGAGCCGGCCGCCCGACAGCTGGTCGAGGGTCGCGAGCTCCTTGGCGAGCACGACCGGGTTGCGTTGCGGCACGATCAGGATGCCGGTGGCGAGGTGGATGCTCGACGTCGCCGCGGCGAGGTACGCGAGCCAGATGAGCGGATCGGGGATCGGTGACTCTTCGGGTCCGGGCATCTTGCCCGACCCGCTGTACGGATAGGTCGACTCGTAGCCCGACGGCACGACCACGTGCTCGACCGTCCACAACGACTCGAACCCGGCCGCCTCTGCTGCCTGCGCGAACGCGATCGCGTTGTCGGGCTCGATGAACGGACCGATGTTGGCGAACGCGATCCCGAACTTCATGCCCGACGCGGTCACGCCCGACGCGGTCACGCCCAACCCCCTGCGTACGCGACGAACTGGCCGGTGGTGAAGCCGCTCGTGCCGTCGAGGAACACCGCACACATCGCTGCGCACTCCTCCACGGTCCCCAGGCGACGCATCGGGACCACCGCTTCGAGCTGCTTGCGGATCTCGGGATCGGTGCCGCCGGTCGCGCGCAGGAACTCGGGGAAGTCCATGAAGTTCGTCCCGAGCGCGTTCACCTGCACACCCTTGCGGGCCACTTCGTCGGCGACGTTGCGCACGAGGTGGTTCGCGGCTGCTCTCGCGGTCGAGTACAGCGGGGCTCCGGGGGTCGCCCGGGCGCCCGTCGCGCTCGTGACGATGAGCACCTGACCGTCGCCGCGTTCGACCATCGGCGGCACCACTGCCTTCAGGAAGTGGTACGGCGCCTCGAGGCATCCGGCTACGACGGCACGGAGGTCTTCGACGGTCGACTGGAGGAACCGACCGGTGACGACCCGTCCCGAGAACGCGCAGGCAGCATCGATGCGACCGAACCGGGCCAGGCCGGCGGCCACCAGCCGCTCGGACGCGGTCGGGTCGGCGAGGTCGCGCACCTCGTCGACGACCTCCACCGCCGCGCCGGCCGCCTCGAGCTCCTCGACGAGACCCGGTTCCGGGTCACCGATGACGAGGTCGTGGCCCCGTTCGGCGAGGAGACGGGCCAAGGGCGGGCCGATGTAGAAGTCGGCGTTGGCGACCAGGGCCACCCGTCGCTCGGCCGGTTGCGCAGATCCGTCGCCCATGGTTCTCCCCTCGGTTCAGTCACGGAGCCTGCCACAACTTCCCCCTGATGAGCCGTTGGGTCGATTGTGCCGCCTCGTGCGGCCGAACTGACCCAAGGGGCCTGGGTGGTGGGGCGAGCGGACGGGTCAGCGGCGACGGCGGGCGACATCGCGGGTGCGGCGCGCCAGCTCCCGGGTGGCAGCCGCGGCGCGATCCTTCGCCGCGCGCGCCTCGAGCCGTGCCGCTTCGAGCTCGGCGCGCCGCGTCGCGACCCTGGCCTCGGCATCGGTGACCGCTGCGGTCGCGGCAGTTGCATCCTCCGTGGCGATGCGCAGCGCTTCCTCGGCGCGGCTCAGCTCGTCGGCCTCGCGGCGACGCGCCTCCTCCCGGCGCCGCGCCCGTTCCTCTTCCCGTTCCCGCTCCCGGTCGGGTTCCGCCACCGGGTCGGGCCGGCGCCGTGGCTCGCGTGACTCCTGCGTGCGTGATTCGTTCTTGCGGGCCCGACGTTCGGCGAGCACTCGGGCCGGAACGACGTCGCCGCCGGTGAGATCCTCGGGGAACCCGGTCGCGGCGACCTCAGTCCGTTCGAGGCGCCCCGCGCGCAGCTGTGCACCGAGTTCGTCGTCGACGGCGGCACCCTGGAGGGTCGAGAGGATCTCGGCCCGGGCCGCTTCACCCGTTCCGGCCAGGGTCGCGACCGTGGCGTCAGCCGCATCCGTGAGCGCCTGGCGCTGGGCCCGGGTCGCGTCGCGTTGGGAACCCGGCTCGCCGGCGAGCGCCCGGGCCTGGGCGACCCGCAGCTCAGCCGAGCGGTCGAGCAACGCTCCGATCAGCGCCGGTCGCTGCCGGGCGAGCACGTTGAGCGCCGCCGCGGCCTTGGTCGGGCGTCGCGTCGCGACCAGCCGGCGGGCGGCCGCGGCATCACCCTGGGCCCGCAAGGCCGAGGCCAGCCGCTTGCGCGTCGCGACGAACTCGTTCGGATCGCTCCCGAAGAGCTCGTCGAGCGCCGACTCGAGACCCGAGTCGGTCCCCTGCTCGTCGGCCGCCATCCCATGAGCGTACGACGGCTCACGACGGGCCGGTCCGCGAGACTCTCCGACATGGATGCAGAGCAACCCGCGCGCGAGGAGGTGCTCCACGGAGGGGTCGCCAACGCCGGCCTCGTCGTGCGGATCGGCGACGAGACCCACCGGCCGGCCGGCGTCCAGTCGCCGACCGTCCACGGCCTGCTCGCCCACGTTCGGGCCGCCGGGTTCGACGGCGTCCCCGAACCGCTCGGGATCAGCGCGGGCCGCGAACGCCTCCGCTTCGTTCCCGGCGACGTCCCCACTCCGCCGTTTCCCGACTGGTCACAGTCCGACGCTGCGCTCGCGAGCACGGCGGCGCTCCTGCGCCGGTTCCACGACGCGACCGTGGGCTTCGTTGCGCCCGCCGATGCCCGGTGGGACCGGGAGCTCGCCGATCCGCAGGGCGGCGACGTGATCTGTCACAACGACGTGTGCCCCGAGAACGTCGTGTACCGCGCCGGCGAGGCGGTCGCCTTGCTCGACTTCGACTTCGCCGCCCCCGGTCGTCGGGTGTTCGACCTCGCGTCGCTCGCCCGCATGTGTGTCCCGATCGACACCGACGAGGACGCGGCGCGCACCGGTCGCCGCGGCCTCGACCCGTTCACCCGGCTGCGGGTCGCCGCCGACGGATACGGGCTCACCACCGATCGGGCCGAGCTCGTCGACACGCTCACCGACCAGATGCGGGGCGGCGGTGCGTTCGTGCAACGGCGCGTCGATGCGGGAGATCCGGCCTTCACCGAGATGTGGAACCAGATGGGTGGTGCCGAGCGCTACCGGCGCCGGGAACGCTGGTTCACCGCCAACCGACAGCGGTTCCTCGACGCGCTCGCCTGACGCCCGCCGGGGATCAGTCGGCCAGGGCCCCAGTCAGCCGGGATCAGCTCAGCCGGCGTGCCAGTCAGCCGGCGTGCAGACGGTCGGCGAACTGCGTGCCCGCGAGGAGCTCGATCACCTGACCCTCGGGGTCGGCGACGAACACCGCGCTCGGCAAACGTGATTCCTCGAAGATGCTCCCCCCGTGCTCGAGCACCGCCGCGCACGCGGTACCGAGATCGTCGACGCCGACCGAGACGTGGGTCAGGCCCGGCTCGATCATCGGTCGCTCGCGAGCCGGGAGCGGCTCGGGATCGGTGAAGCCGAGCAGTTCGAGCACGAACCCGTCGCGACGCAGGTAGACCGCCCGGAGCCCGACCGGACCCGGGAGTCGCAGGAGCGTCGCCGACTGCTCACCGCTCACGTCGATGTCGAGGACCTCCTCGAACCCGAGCGCGTCGACGTAGAACGCGCGGGACCGGTCGAGGTCGCGGACGCACTGCCCCACATGACTGAAGCGCACCATGGGTCGCGAAGCTAGCCCGCCCCAAGGGTGTCCCCGCCGCCGCGATCGGCCGCGGCGACGGGGACGTTGGGGGGAACGTGGGAACCGGGCTACGCGATGCGGCGGTAGACCAACGACGTCGTCTCTCCCGGGTCGTCGACGTAGGCGCTCCCGGCCTCACGGTCGACGAGCTCGAGCCACTCCGCGTTGCCCGCGAGCGCAGCTTGGGATGCTTCCATCGCCTGGATGTCGTCGTGCGCCGTCAGCCAGCCGACCGACCCGTAGCTCCCGGTCGCGCCTGCGACGAACAACGTCGACGAGCCGGTGATCTGCTCGGCGCGTTCGGCGAGCTCCGCACCCACCGTCATGCCCCGGGCGATGTTGCCATTGGCGCAGACCGTGCTCACGGCGGTGACGTAGTCGTAGGACCGCGCCGGATCGCGTGCACCGCGCGGCACCTGGGCGAGGAGGTCGTTGGCGCCGCCGCTCATCATCGTCGCCCCCGCATCGGTCGCGGCGACGCGCGCGCGGCGGCTGAAGAGGTACATGGATTCTCCTTGCGATCACCCTTTCGGGGGGAGCGTCGTTCCGACGCAGCACGCATCGCGCGCCTCCATCGACGGTCGCGCCGCTACCCGCTCCTGTCAACATACTTTTCGAAGTCTTTCAGCGAGAGCCGCGTCGGCACGAGGCGCGCCGCCGCGTGCGACGATGCCCCCGTGCAGCTCCACGACCTCGTCGCCGATGCCGCGCGACGCGAGCCGTTCGGCATGGCACTCGTCACCGACGCCGGTGCCTGCACGTTCGCCGTGCTCGACGCTCGGGTGCGCGCCGTCGCCCGCGGCCTCGGTGCCGTCGTCGAGCGGGGCGATCGGGTCGCGATCCTGTCGGAGAACCGGGCGGAGTACGTGGAGTGCTACTCCGCGGTTCCGCGCGCCGGGTGCGTGCTCGTACCGCTGAACCATCGGCTGCATCCCGAAGAATGGAGCACTGCGCTCGCCAGTTCGGGAGCCAGGGTCCTGATCGCCGAGACCGTGCTGCTCACGCGTCTCGGGTCGACCCGCGCCCGGGCCGCGGGCGTGGAGACGATCATCGGGCTCGACCCATCCGGCGATGGCGAAGAGCACCGCGACGCGGCCGATCTCCGCTACGAGCAACTTCGCCGCACGACCGACGTTGCCGCCGCAGGTCCGTCGCTTCCGGATCCGTCGGCTCCGGATCCGTCTGCGGTGGCGTGGCTCGTGGGCACGAGCGGAACCACCGGTTCACCCAAACTCGCCGAGCTCACCCACGCCGGACTGCTCGCGGCCGTCGACTCGACGCTTGCGGCCCGGCCGGTGGGGCCGGCCGACACCCTGCTCACGCCGTTCCCGTTGTGTCACGTGGCGGGGTACAACGTGTTGGTCCTGCACCGCTGCGCCCGCCCCGTGGTGCTCATGCGGCGCTTCGACCCGGCCCGCATGGCGGCCCTCGTGCGGGAGCACGCCGTGACCATGCTGTCGCTCGCCCCGACGATGATCTCGATGCTGCTCGACTCGCCTGCGGTGCGCGACGACGACCTCGCGACGATCCGCGCGCTGGGCTACGGCGCGTCGCCGATCCCGGCACCCGTGTTGCGCGCGACCGTGGCGCGCTGGGACTGGGATCTCTCGCAGGGCTACGGGATGACCGAGCTCTCGGGCAACGCCGTGTTCCTCGGCCCCGACGAACACCGCCGGGCCGCGGCCGGCGACGAACGGATGCTCCGTGCCGCCGGTCGTCCGGCTCCCGGCGTCGACGTGCGCCTCGCACCGGAGAACGACGAGATCCTCGTGCGGGCCGCCCAGGTGTTCGCGGGGTACCACGACGACCCCGCGGCGAGCGCGGCCGCGCTGGCCGATGGCTGGCTGCACACCGGCGACGTGGGCCGGATCGACCCCGACGGCCTCCTCACGGTCGTCGACCGCCTGAAGGACGTGATCGTGAGCGGCGGCGAGAACGTCGCGTCGCGGGAGGTCGAAGACGTGCTCCACCGTCATCCCGGGGTCGCCGACGTCGCGGTGATCGGGGTCCCCGATGCCCGGTGGGGCGAGCGGGTCACCGCCGTGGTCGTGCCGCGCGCGGGCGAGGCGGTCGACGAGCACGAGCTGCTGGCCCTGTGCCGAGCCCACCTGGCAGGATTCAAGACGCCCCGGGCGGTGTCGTTCTGCGCCGAGCTCCCGCGCAACGCGGCCGGCAAGGTGCTGAAGCAGCAACTCCGCGCCGAGCTGGCGCCGGACCCCGGGACGGAGTGATCCGCGCCAAGATGGCCCTGACCTGATCCACCCGGCGGCACGGAGACCAAGCATGGACACTGACCGCACCCCCGAAGACGACGACTTCAGCGAGGTGCTCGGCATCGACGACGACGCGCTGCCCCGCACCGACCGCGACGAAGACGAGCAGGAGGCCGCCGACCTCCTCGAGGTCGACCAGGAGGAGCTCGCGGAGCTCGGTCTGGTGCTCGACGATCCCCACCAGCCCGTCGACGAGTGACGCGACCGGCACCCGGGGCCGCGGCGTGACGGCCGATCAGCCCTGGACCACCTACCAGGCCCGGTTGCGCGCCGCGGGCGGGTCCGCGCTATTGGTGACCCGCGCGACCGCGGCGGCTGCCGTCGGCGGCCACCACCGGATCCACGTGTACCAGAGCGACGCGCCGTTCCCGAACCTGTTCCTCCCGCTCGACGGGCCTCCCCACGTCTGCACGCCCGACCCCGACGGCGCGATGCACCTGCCCGAGGACCACGTGCATCCGGTGCTCTTCGACGTCGCCGCGCTCGCGGCCCGGCTCCCCGACTGGCTCGGTGTCGCGGCCGCCGGTCCCGTGTACGTCGACACCGGTTCACCGCGCGCCTACGAACTGCTCCGGGCGGCACTCCCCGGCGTGGAGTTGCGCGACGCGACACCGATCCTCGGTCCGGCCGAGCGGTTCGCCGCGACCGTGCCCGACATCACCGACGTGCCGGGCGTCGCGGCGGCTCGTCGGGCGCGGTTCCTCGACGCCGCCGACCGCCTCGGCATCGACGCCTGGCTGCTCCGCACCGCGGAAGCCGCGCGCGCTGCCGGCGAGGCGGCCGCCGCTGAGATCGAACCTTCCGCTCTCCCCCACGCGGGCCGGATCGCGCTCGACCGGATCGCGCTCGACGAACTGGCCGCGTTGTCGACCGCCCGGCCCGACGTCGAATGGGTCGATGCAGGCCCGCTCGTCGCGGCGGCGGCGTTCCCCCGCAGTCGGGCCGAGCTCGCGACGCTCCGCGACGGCTCCGCGCGCAGCGAACGGGCGCTCACCGAGGCGCTCGCCGTCATCGAGGTGGGAATGACCGAACTGGAAGCGCAGGAAATGCTGCGTGAACGGGCGCGAGCAGTCGGCCTCCGCGCCGACCACATCGATCACGTGTGGCGGGTCCTGCCCCGCCACCGGGCCGACGTCGGATGGCTACGCGGCCCGTGGACCGGTCGCGCCCCGTGGACCCAGCTCACGGGCGACCGACCCCTCGCGGTCGGCGACCACCTCGCGGTCGACCTCGGCTTCTGGTTCGAGGGTGCGATGACCGACGTCGGCTGGACCGTGGTCGTGGGTCGGGAGCCCACACCCGACGAGGAGCAGCTCGCCCGTCGGTGGCTCGAGGTCGCCGATCGCGTCACCGACGCGATCGAACCCGGCGCCACCGCGGCCGACCTGCGGGCGGCGGCACTCGACGGCTGGCCCGAGCCCCAGCCGCCGTGGCCCTTCGGCCTCTACGTGGCGCACGGCGTGGGGTTCGCCGGCGTCGAGCTGCCGTTCGCCGGCACCGACCTCGGGATCGCAGCGGAACAGGAGATGCCGCTCGTGGAGGGTCAGGTGATCATGGTCGAGCCGTACGTGTTCCGCGACGGAGTCGGCGGCTACCGCGCCGAGCGCTGCGTGTGCGTCACCGCCGACGGCCACGAAGTCTGGACCGGGCTCCCCGTCGAACGCTGGGCGCGCGTGGGGTGAGTCACACCGAGCCCGGCGCTCTAGCCCAATTCGCGTATCCGGCCGTGGGCGAGGTGCGAGAGGTCGCGCAGCGGACCGGTTGCGATCGGTTCGCCGTCGCGGCGACGACCGCCGAACATCGTGGTGACGAGACCGACGACGAGCGTGATGAGCCCGACGATCGCGAGCGGCAGCGTTCCGGGTCCCGTGCCGGTGAACGCGAGGACATCGACGCCGGGAACCTGGACGGGGAGGCCGCCACCGGCCGTGACCTGGACTCCGAGGACTTCGACGTTGGGTGTGCTCATGGGGGCTCCTCGAGGGGGTTCTGGTTGAGGGAAGGGATACGGCGTTCGCCGCTAGGCGGCGTCGGCCTCGGCGTAGCGGGTCGGTGAATCCCAGCGGCACGACTCGACCGTGGGCTGGCGGATGGTCTTGACGAACGCGTGCACGAAGTTGACCCGTTGGATCCAGTCGACCACGAGCAGCGCAGGGAACAACGGGATCAGTGCCCACCGCCGGAGGGCGATGGCGCCGACGACGGACCAGGCGAAGTACCCGGCGAGGTACACGACGAACATCCGCACCGGATCGACACCTGATGCGAGCGTCGCGAACACGAGCATCATCGGCCAGCCCACCACGTACAGGAGCCAGTCGAGCATCAACCCGAGGTACGCGACGTCGAACCAACTGGCCCGACGGCCGATGCGATGCCCGCGGATGCCTTGCATGGTCCCCCACAACCAACGCAGGTTCTGGCCGTACCACTCCCGGCCGGAGGTCGGGTCCTGGACCCGGGCCGCGGCCTTGGGCGCGTAGACGATCTTGCCGAGCTTGCGCCGGTGGACCTCGAGCGTCCAGTAGGTGTCGTCGACGATGTACGGGGTCGACTCCCGAGCCACCTCGGCGAGCAGGTCGGTGCGGTACATCGAGTTCGACCCGGAGATGCAGTTCATCACGTTGAGCGCGCTCTGGCCACGACGCACGAACAACTGGTACTTCCAGTAACCGAACGCGCGGGCCGCCACCCACGGGTTCCAGCGGACGGCCGAGCTCCAGTCGGACTTGGTCTTGCCGACCACGATGCCGACACCCTCCCGCATCCGATCCAGGCACTCGCGTACGAAGCCGGACTCGAGCGTGGTGTCGTCGTCGATCACCGTGACGGTCTCGTACTGCTCGACGATGCGCAGTTCGCGCAACGCCCGGTGGATCGCGGCGGGCTTGCCCACGTTCTCACGCAGATCGAGCACCGTGGCGCCGGCGGCGCGGGCGACCTCGGCGGTCCGGTCGGTGCTGCCGTCGGACACGACGTAGACGCGGCACTGCCGGCTCGCGTTTCGGACCGCGTTGGCGATGTTCGCCTCGCCGTTGTGGCTCGCGATGAGCACGCACGTCGGGTGGCGGGGTGCGTCGGCGGTGGCGTTCGGGAGGGCGCGCATGACGTCGCCCGATCGGGGGGTGGACATGGTTCGGCCCTCGTTCGAGAACGGGGCCGGTTTCGCTTGGCTCCCCCCGGGCGATGCGACCAGCCGGCCCGGGGTTCAACGCCTCCCCTGCGTGTACAGATGTGGTGTTGCGCTCGCTCGACCCGATCGAACTGGCTTCCCACCACCCACGGTACGGAACGTGGCCCCGCGCGTCATGAGTCGACAGGCCCATCTCGGTGGGACGCGTCGACCCGACGAAGGGTTCCCGGATGCAGACGACTCAGGCGGCCGAGCGCTCCAGGATGTGCACCCCGCACGACGAGCCGAGCCCGATGACGTGGGCGAGGCCGACCCGGGCGCCTTCGATCTGGCGGTCGCCCCCCTCACCGCGGAGGTGGGTCGCCACCTCCCAGATGTTGGCGATCCCGGTCGCCGCGATCGGGTGTCCCTTCGATTCGAGGCCCCCCGACACGTTCACGGGGGTCGTGCCGGTCCGCCACGTGGCGCCCGACTCGAAGAAGTCGACCGCGCCGCCCTCCTCGCACAAGCCGAGGTTGTCGTAGTGCACCAGCTCGGCAGTTGCGAAGCAGTCGTGCAGCTCGACGAGATCGAGGTCGTCGGGACCCACCCCCGCCTGCTCGTAGGCCATCGCCGCCGCGTTCTTCGTGAGCGTGTTGACGTTCGGCAGGACCTGACACCCTTCTTCGTAGGGGTCGCTGGTCAGGATCGACGCCGAGATCTTCACCGCCCGCCGCTGCTGGGAGAGCGACAACGTCTTGAGCTTGGAGTCGCTCACCACCACCGCCGCGGCCGCGCCGTCGCAGTTCGCCGAGCACATGGGCCGTGTGTTCGGGTACGCGATCATGACGTCGCCCATGATCTCTTCCAGGCTCATCTGCTTCTGGTAGGCCGCCATCGGGTTCAGGGTCGAGTGCGCGTGGTTCTTCTCACTGATGCGCGCGAACAGCTCGAAGCTCGCCCCGCCGTAGCGATGGCCGTACTCCTGCCCGATCTGCGCGAACACGCCCGGCATGATCTCGGTGCCGATGCGACCGTCGACCGAAGCGACCGCGCCGTACCGACCCTTGCGGGTCCACGTGTCGGCATCGGACGACCGGGAACCACCGGTCAACAGCCCGGCGCCCGACAGCTTCTCCACCCCGACCGCGAGGCCGCAGTCGGTCTCCCCGGCCTTGATCGCCATCACCGCGGCCCGCAACGCGGTCGCGCCCGTGGCGCACGCGTTCGACACGTTGAACACCGGGATTCCCGTCTGGCCGATCTGCTTCTGCAACTGCTGACCCTCGACCACCCGCATCACGTTGCCGAACCCGAGGATCCCGATGTCTCGCATCGACACCTCGGCGTCGGCCAGGGCACCCAGCGCGGCCTCCGACGCCAGGTCGAGCGCGTCGTCGTTCGGGCGCTTGCCGAACTTGGTCATCGTGATGCCCAGGATCCACACGTCTTCAGCCATGATCAGCCCTCTCGGCTCAGGGGAGCGAACGCGAACCCGATCGCCTCGGTGCCCGCGGTGTCGGTTCCGATGGGGAACGTCTTCAGCTTGACCTTCATCCCCAGTTGCACGTGCTCGGCGTCGGGCTCCACGTCGACGACGTTGGCCCGCACGCTCGTTCCACCGCAGTCGACCACCCCGGCCACGAACGGCACCGGGATCCCGGGGGCCGCGAAGGCCACGATCGTGAACGTGCGCAGCTCACCCTCGGTCGGGATGTCGGCGGAGCGGAACTCCGTCCCGCTGCACTCCGCGCACGCATTCCGACGGTCGAAGAATCGGGCGCCGCACGCCGTGCACTCGTGGGCCACCAGATGCGGCTCGTCGCCCAGCACCAGGTAGTCCACCAACGAGATCTGTTCGGTCACGCCCACTCCTCCGGGGTCTCGGTCGAATCGACCCGCGTTCGGTCGATCCGTCGTAGATACTCGCTCCCGGCGCGTATCGGGACAAGTCCGCAGCGTCCGACCACCGTGACGCTGCCGGCCCTCAGCTGACGAGCACGTCGGTCACGGCGCGGGAGTCTCGACGGCGCAGCGGAGCCCTGACGCACGCGCGAGCCGTCGATCCAGGGTCAGCAGCGTTGCGTCGAGCCCTTCGGCGAGCGCGACGTACAGGGTTTCGTAGCCACGCACGTTGTCGCGCAGCTCCCACGCGCGGCCGAGCAGTGGGCGGTGGGACCATCGTTCGCCGGGCCGAAACCCGGGATCAGGCGATCGGGCCGACGTAGTCGGTTGTCGCGGCGAGCTCGGCGGCCTGGGCCATCGTGTCGAGCACGATCTGACCGAACATGTTGAGCTTCGGGTCTTTCCCGGCGCGCTGGTAGCCCTGTTCGAGCACGATCGCGAGCTTCCACTTGGCGAGGATCATGTAGTAGTCGATGTCGTCGACCTGGCGACCCGAGAGCGCGGCGTAGTGCTCGAGCAGCTCGGAGCGCGACGGCATGTCGGTGATGTCGACGTAGCCCTTGCCCGACTGGTTCGACGTGTCCTCGGGCCAGCTGTGCACGACCCAGGCGAGGTCGATCTTCGGGTCACCGACGGTGCCCATCTCCCAGTCGACGATCGCGGCGAGGCGCGCCGGACCGCCATGCTCGAACATCACGTTCGCGAACTGGTAGTCGCCGTGCATGAGGCCCGGCACGTAGTCGATCGGCCGGTGGTCCGCGAGCCACGCGGTCGCTTCGTCGAGGCCGGGGAGGTCGCGGCCCTTGATGCGATCGAGGAAGCGCGTCCACCGCTCGACCTGCCGCTCGTGGTAGCCGTCGGGTCGGCCGAGGTCGCCGAGCCCCCGCGCCTGCCAGTCGACCTGGGAGAGGAGCGCGATGCCCTCGATGAGCTGGAACGCGAGGCCGCGTCGCGCGGCGATGTCTTCCAGGAAGGGCGAGGGCCATTCGGTGATCCCCATCGGCGACCAGCCGTCGACGAAGCCCATCATGTAGAAGACCCGCCCGAGCACCGACGGGTCGTCGCACAGCGCGACCGCACTGGTGTGCGGGACGTCGGTGCCGTCGAGAGCCTCGATGATCCGCCACTCGCGGACGATCCCCTCGTCACGGACGTCGGGCGCAGTCGTCGGCGGGATGCGGAGCGCGGCGCGCAGGTCACCCCTCCGCACGTCGTAGATCTCGTTCTGGCTGCCACCGGAGATGTACGACACCTCGATCGGCGCGCCAGGCTCGAGATCCCGGGTGTCGAGCCAGGCCGCGAGTGCGTCGACGTCGATTCTCGGCTCGGTGGTCTCGGCGTTCACGGTTCCTCCACCTCGGTGTGCAATCGGCCGGGTGATCCGGACGTGGATCCGGACACTAGAGAAGGAGCGGAGCCGGCGAAACTCCGGGCGGCGCCGATCACGAATAGGGATGGATGGGGATGGACGGGGATGTTTGACGCACGGCGCCATCCCCGCGATGACCCCGGGGGAACGCTGCGGTGCCGGCAGCGGTCCTCCGGGGCCGGGGACACGAGAGGATCACACGTCGACGCCGACCCGCAGGAACGTTGCCGGGATGGAGGTGGTGTCGTCGTCGGGAGCCTGGTTCTGCTCCTTGAACAGCACCTCGAGCTCGTGCTGGAGCTCGTCGGCCCCGCCCCTCGCCGCCGCGGCCTCGAACGCGTTCATGGTCGGGCCGTAGAAGTTCCGGAACGTCGCGAGGACCTCCGCCGGCGGCTTCGGCGCGCGGAACACGAACGTGTCGCGCACGCACGACACCCGGTCCTGCGAGATCCCCGCCGCGCCGAACCGCTCGAGCACCTCACTCTCGATCCCCCACGTCATCGGGCTCACGAACCCGTCGGGCGGCGGGGGCGAGTACGCCGAGCTGATCGTCAACACCTGCGCCACCAACGTCGGGTCACCGGGGATCCAGTTGCCCATCACGATTCGACCGCCGGGCCGCGTGACGCGCACCATCTCCTTGGCCACGTCGACGGGGTTCGGCGCGAACATCGCCCCGAAGATCGTCACGACGAGGTCGAAGTGCCGATCGGGCAGATCGTCGAGGTGGGAGGCGTCGCCCTCCTCGAACGTCAGGTCGACGAGTCGTGCATCGGCCGCCCGACGTCGCCCCGCCTCGACGAGGTTCGTGGCGATGTCGATGCCGAGGACCGCCGCGCCGCGCCGCGCCGCGGGGAGCGCGGTCGTGCCGTCGCCACACCCGAGGTCGAGCACGACCGATCCACGGGTCACGCCGATCCGGTCCACCAGGGCGTCTCCACTCTGGCGCATCATCGCCGCGATCCGGGTGAAGTCACCCTTCTCCCACAGTGCCTTGTTCGCGTTCATCGCATCCTCTCCTGTCCACCGACGGCTCGACCGGCCCGAACCTCTGCACCCGGCCAGCCTCCGCTCCGACCCCTGCAGTCGGCCGGCGACCCGCTCGCGGAGGAGCCGCAGGGTTCGCAAGCGTCTTGCAAGCGCGCTTGCAAGACTGGCGCCGTGGAGGACGGACTCGAACTGCGGGTGCTGGGTAGCGTCGAAGCGCTCCGTGGTGCCGAGCCGGTGGCGATCGGAGGGCCGAAGCCCCGGCTGCTGTTGGCGATGCTCCTCGCGTCGCGGGGGTCGGTCGTGTCGACCGATCGGCTGTGCGACGAGCTCTGGAACGACCGCCAGCCCGCAGATCCGGGCGCGGTGCTGCAGAGCC
>JBBRHS010000004.1:0-24342 GCA_038222385.1 Acidimicrobiia bacterium | reverse complement strand
ACCGGCTGCGCCGATCGGTGTGGCTTCAGCAGCCCGATCCGGTCCAGGGCCGGGTTCCCGAGGCAGCGATCGCCTCGCGGGCCCATTGGTCCTGGATCTCGGGCGGGGCGTCCTGCGCCCGTGCGTATCCGGCGTACCCGTCCCACGTCGACGGGAGTGCCTGGTAGGCACCGCCTGCGCCCGAGCTCGAGTTGACCGCCGAGTACCCGCCGGAGGAATCGGACTCGTGGGCGCGGATGCACGCCAACGTTCCGCTGTGCTCACCGTCGGTCGGAACCGCACCGGAGTAGTCCGGCGACGGAGCGTTGTTGCGGGTGACGCGCCTGCCACGGACCTCGGCTGCGGCGGCGGCTGCGGCTGCATCCGCTGCCGCCTTCGCGTTCGCGGCCTCGACGCCTTGCACCCAGAGCGCCACTGCGTACTGCTGGATCGCGATCGCGCGGTAACGCTGTGCCGCGAGATCACCTGCGAGCGAGAGCGGGGTGTTCTGGAGGATCGCGGCGGCAGGCCGCACCCAATCAGACTTGCCCGACTCGCGCGTGGACGCCTGTTCCCGTGCCGCACTCGCGGGGCCGGCTCCGACCTCGCTCGCGACGACGCCGAGAATCGCCATGACAGCTACTCCGCCAAGCAGCCCACGTGCCTTGCTGCCTCCCAACTTCAACTGCATCTCCTCGTTCGGGGATAAGAACCTTCCGATCCCCAGACGCGCGCGTGCCGTCAGAAGGGGATGCGGGAAGGGGGACGAAAGCCGCACTTGGGGCCGACGTCACGACGACCGTACCCGCCACCGTCGGTGCTGTTCCAACCGGGCCGCAGCACAGAAATTCAGGTTCTACGGGCAAAACGCGGCCGGAACCGTTCCCCGGGCAGGGATCCGCCGCCTACCTCGCGAGCGGGTCGGGCGGTCCGGCCGTGACGAGGGTCACGCTCGCTTCCGTCGATTCCGGGCCTGATGGGAGGCCTGATCGATCCGACTCGCACCTCCGCGCCCGACTGATGGGCAGGAGCCTCCACCGCACGTAGGCCGATCGACTCATTCGCGCGCTCCGTGCTTTACATACTCACGCGCCGTGAGTGACAATCCGATTCGGACTCCACGGGAGGAATGTTCCAATGGCGAACAACAAGCGACGCGGCCCCCGATCCACCGGACCCGATGCGGCGAGCACCGCGCCGGAAGCGGTCGGCCAGGACGCGGTCGGCGCGGCACCGGGGAGCACCGAAGGGAGCGTCGAGGTGGAACCTGTCCGTCCGAAGCGGCGCGACGCACGGCGCGCCGCGCGCGAGGAACGCCGCGCGTCGAAGGCAGACGGTCGTTCGGGCCCGGCCAACCGCGCCGACGAAGCGACCGTCGCGGAACCTGCAGCGTCGGCAGCATTCGAGGCCACGCGGCGCGACGCCGCGCAGCGGCGCACCGAGCTCGCCGAGGTGGAACGCACCCGGGCCGCGATCGAACGCGCGGCGGAGGAAACCCGCAAGGAAGCTGCACAGGCGGAAGCGCTCGCGGCGGCCGCAGCCCAGGAAGAGGCAGCGCTGTTGGCGGAAGTGGAAGAGGCACGGACCCGCGCCGAGGAAGAAGCCCGCGCGCGGCGCGCGGCCGAAGAGGTCGACGCACGCGCGCAGGCACAGGCCTACGAGCGCGCCGCCGAAGAGGCCGAAGCGCGGCGTCAGGCTGATCACGAAGCCGCCGTGCAGGCTGCCGCCGACCAGCGGGCCGCGGCTGAGCGCGACGCGCAGCTCCGCGTCGACGACGCACGACACGCGCTGGCACTCGCAGAAGCCGAACTCGCAGAAGCCGAGCTCGCCGTGAGCACCGTCGCCGCCGAGACCGCGGCGGGCGAAGCGCAGGCGGTCGCAGAGGCGACCGCACGCGCGGCCGAAGCCGCTGCAGAAGCCGACGCGCGCACCGCGGCCGAGGAAGATCGGTTCCGCCTGCGGGCCGAGGTGTTCGCGGCCGCCGAGGCCGAGCTCGCTGCCCGGCGGGCCGAGCGGGAAGAGACGTTGGCCGCGGAAGCCACCGAGCGTCGCGCGGCAGCCGAGACTCGGGCCCGGCAACTCCGGGACCGACTGGCGGAGGCCGATCGGCAACTCGACGAGGCGAACGCGCATCGGGCGGATGTCGAGGCGCAGTTGCGCAAGGCCGAAGCCGGCGCCGAGGCGATCCGAGTCGCCGATGCGCGCGCCGGCGAGGTCCGCCGTGCGCAGGAGCACGCGATGCGCGAAGCGAACGAGGCCGCAACCCGGGCGGAGGCTGCCCGCGCCGCGGCACAGGAGGCGCTCGAGCAAGCGGCCATCGCGGCGGAGCGGGCCGACTCGCTGCGTCGGGCGTCGTCGGAACTGGCGGCGGAGGCACAGGCCGCGCAGGAAGACATCGTGGCTGCGACCGACGAGGTCGTCGCCGCCCTCACCAACTCCAAGTCCGAACCCGCCGCCTGAGCGATCGAGCCGGCGCAGCGGATTCGACCATCAAGACCGGAGAAGCAGCGGAGCCGGCGGACACCCCCGCACGGGCCGTCAACCGGTGAGCGATCGAGCCGGCGCCGCGGATTCGACCATCAAGACCGGAGAAGCAGCGGAGCCGGCGGACACCCCCGCACGGGCCGTCAACCGGTGAGCGATCGAGCCGGCGCAGCGGATTCGACCATCAAGACCGGAGAAGAAGCGGAGCCGGCGGACACCCCCGCACGGGCCGTCAACCGGTGAGCGATCGAGCCGGCGCAGCGGATTCGACCATCAGGAAGCCTGAGGGCGGAGGGCGGCGTCGAGGACGGTGAGTGCGCCGATCGCGAGGCGGGAGTCTCCGGTGACGCGGGCCTGCAGACGCCCCATGAGCAGCGTGAGGATGATGGCCTCGAATCCGTCGGCCATGGTGGCGGGGTCGACGTCGGTCCGCACGTCGCCCGCGACCTGGGCCTCGGCGATGTCGTGTGCGATCTGCGCGTTGAACGCGCGCAGCGACGGGAGGTCGAGCACGCGGTCGATCACCTCGGGCTCCTGTCCTGAGAGAACCCGCGCCGCGAGCGGATGCTCGGTGATGTGGTCGGCGAGCTCGGCGAGGATGACGGCCTCGCGCGCCCGCACTGGGGTTCCGGCGATCGCGGTTCGGGCCCGATCGATCAGCGCGCTCGCGTCGAGGTCGACCGCGGCCTGGAACAGCGCTTCCTTGCCGGCGAAGTAGGCGTAGACAGCAGCGGGGCTCAACCGGGCCTCGCGGGCGATGTCGGAGACGGAGGTGCGTCGGTATCCATCGAGCGCGAACCGGCGGATGGCGATCTCGAGCAGGAGGTTGCGAGTGCGATCCCCCTTCGTACTGCTGGCGTTCTGGACCGGTATCGCCACACCCGGAACCCTACTGCCGTCTGTGAACCGAAGAAATGACGAAATCTCTTGCCTCATCACTTCTAACGGTCCATACTCGCAGCATGACTGCAACCCTCCCGACCCCGACTCCCGTTGGCGACACCCCCGATCGCTCGGCGCCCAGCTCTTCGGCGCTCAGCTCTTCGGCGAAGGTCACCCGCTTGAGCAGCGCGTCGAGCCGCCGGCCGATCGAACCCGACGCACACCTGGCGTGGGGCACCCTCCGAGCCGGTCAGGTGATCCCCGACGAGCTCCTCACGCTCGACGGCCTCGTGATCGACGGCCGGCCCGTCACCCTCACCGCCGAGCAGAAGGCGCGACTCTCCCGCGAAGAGGTCGCGGCCATGCTGACCATGGGCGTGCACTTCGAAGCCGTGCTCACGGCCGGGTTCGCGCGACAGGTCGCCGAGGCCCCCGACCTCTCCGATCCGCGAGTCACGTACATGCTCCACGAGATCGGTGAAGAGGCCCGCCATTCCCGCGCCTTCATCCGCCTGATCGACGAGCTCGGTCCGACCGCGAAGAACCCGATCGACACCCCGGCGGCCAACTGGGTCCTTCACCGACTCACCCGTTCGCTGGCGAAGACCGAGGCGCTGCTGTTCGTGATGGTGCTCGCGGGCGAGGAGATCCCCGACCTCCTGCAGAAGCTCGCGGCCGACCACCCCGACACCGACCCGCTGCTCGCGGCGTTGAACCGGTATCACCGCATGGAAGAAGCCCGACACCTGTCGTTCGCCCGGACGGTGCTCCCCGAGGCATGGGCCAGGGCCGGGTGGATCGAGCGCCAGCGGGTCCGGTTCGCGGCGCCGTTGATGATCGATCAGCTCTGGCAGGCGTTCGTGCACCCCGGCGTGTACGCAACCGTCGGCCTCCCGACGTGGAAGACGTGGAAGGCGGTCGCCGAGCTGCCCCGGCGCATCGAACTTCGCAAGCTCGCGATCCGACCGGTGCTCGACACCCTGATCGAAGCCGGCGTCATCCGTCGTGGTCGGGTCCCTCGCGGGTGGCGGAAGCTCTGCGGCGTCGACCGCCACGGTGCACCCGTCGACTGACGCGTTCAGTCGAACAGTTCTTCGTGCGCCTCGGCGCCCGAGGGCGGACGGACCACGATGAGGATCTCGAGATCCTCGTCGGTGGTCGGCCGCGACGTGTGGCGGACTCCCGGCGGCACCTGGATCATGTCGCCGGCTTCGATCGCGATGGTCTCGTCGCCGAGCTCCATCTCTCCGCGCCCACTCATCACGAAGTAGTACTCGGTCGTCTTGGCGTGGAAGTGCTTGCGCGAGTCGCTGATGCGCATGTAGTGGAACCACAGTGGCTCGTCGGTACCGACGTCGACGAAGTCGCGGCGCATCCCGCAGGTGGAGCGGAACTCCTCCTGGTCGGAGAGCTTCACGACCCTGGCGTCGCCGACCTGCTTCGCGACCTGGACCTTGGGGCGCACCTTCGGTGCCATCAGCTCGCTCCCTGTTCGGTTGCCTCGCCGGAGTACTCGGCGTACGCGCCGGCCACGTCGGCCGCCTCGGCATCGCCTTCGTGCACGAGGATACGGTGCCGCACGGTCAGCGCGTCACCGGCTGCCATCGTGTCGGCTCCGATGAAGTGGTGACCCTCGAACGGTGACTGGGGGCCGTAGTCGCGGGTGAACCACACCGCGGGATGATGCGGGTTCTCCGGGTGGTCGAAGATCGCGATGCCTTCGGTGTACTCCTTCCAGTACACGCCTCGGCGCGACACCGAGTGATCGACCCACTCCGCCGGCTGGCCGAAGCACTCGGCCTCGCCCACCCCGCCGCGCGAGTTCACCATCCGGCCCCCGCCGTTCACCGTGAGCCGTTCCGCGAGGCGTACACCCGGCAGGGTCGACTCTTTCGTGTCGCCGAAGGTCAGATCGGCGGCGGCGGTGTAGGTGCTCTCGAGGTCGACGGTGTACCGGTCGTCACGGCTGAGATCGAGGTGCAGGGCACGGCGCTCGGTGATGGCGACGACACCCGACGGCTCACGCCACTCGAGCTGCTCGACGAAGCCGAACGCCGGGTTCGCGTCGACGATGGTGTCGAAGCCGAGATGCACGATCGTGCCGATCGGATGGTCCTCACCGACCTTCGGCACCTCGAGGTAGTAGTCGACGCCGTTCACGTCGCCGTGACCCCACCAGATCCCGCGGTGGTGCGCGTGGTCCGACGGTTGGGCGTCGACCATGTTGCGACCCGACGGACCGACGACCGAAGCCAGGAACGGCTTGTTCGACGCGCCGCGGAAGTAGTAGCCGAGCGCGATGAAGTCGGTGTGATGGACAAGGAAGCGCGTGTCGTCGATGAACAGCTCCGCCCCGAAGAACCCCTGGTCCTGCGCGATCACCGCGTGCTCCTCTTCATCTCGGGCTCATCATCTCGGGCTCATCGTCTCGGGCTCATCGTCTGGGTAGCTCGACTTCGCCGGTGCACAGGTCGTCGAACACAGTGTCGTACTCCGACGGATCGATCGGGAGGTCGACCGGCCCACCCCGCACCGCCGAGAGGTACAACGCATTGATCAGTTCCAGCGCGCGGCTCGCTTCTTCGGGCGGGTTCGCCGCCGGACGACCCTCGCGGATCGCGGCGACGAAGTCGCGGTGGCAGTCCAGCATCATGTCGAACCACTCCGACTTGCCGCCGGGCTCGACAACGTCGGCCCACTCGACGGGGACGTCGTCGAAGTCTTCGGTGCTCTCGTCGGTGAGCTGCTGTGCACCCTGCGTGCCGTCACCGAAGGTGGCTCGACGCAACCGGAAGCCCTCGATCGAGAGCGTCCCACGCTCTCCGTGCACTGTGACCGCGTCCACCCCGACCGGATCGGTGGTCGAGGCCACGATCGTGCCGCGGGCACCGTTGGGATACTCGAGGAACGCGAGCACGTCGTCTTCGACCTCGACGTCGTGACGAGACCGACGGGCCCACGCGGTGACCGTCGCCGGAAGGCCGGCCAACCACACCAGGGTGTCGATCTGATGCACCGCCTGGCTCATCAGCACACCGCCCCCCGACGCGCGCCACGTGCCCCGCCACGGAGCAGTCGCGAAGTACTGCTGCGACCGGAACCAGTTGGTCGCGGCAAGATCGGCACGGAAGATCTCGCCGATCTCGCCCGACTGCACGAGGTCGTACGCGGCGCGGGCCGACCGCTGGAACCGGAACTGCAGGCCGACCTGCACGACCCTCCCGGCGGCGCGGGCGAGGGCATCGAGCTCCCGACCTGCGGCCGCGGTCGGCATCAGCGGCTTCTCGCAGTACACGTGGAGGCCGGCGTCGAGCGCGGCTGCGACCAACGTCGCGTGCGTGGCCGGTGGGGTCGCTATGGCCACCGCGTCGACCGCACCGCTGCCGAAGAGCTCAACGGTATCAGCGAACGCGGCCGCGTCGAAGTCGGTGGCGGCCCTCTCCCGCGGTCCGTCGGCGATGTCGCAGACGGCCGCGAGTTCGTACTCGTCGAGCATCGAACCGGCGAAGAGATGGGCCTGGCCGATCCCCGCCACGCCGACGACACCGAGGCGGATCGGATCGACTCCCGGACCACTCACGACACGCGCTCCTTCCCTTCGACCGGCCCACGGTGGACCCGCCGGAAGTCGAGCACACCCGCCGGTGTGACCACCAAGTTGGTGAGGGTCCGGTCGGCGTGCTCCATCCGCCACGACAGCATCGTCTGGGCGTACTCGAGCACGCGCGACGCGTACGCGGGGTCGCCGGCGCGGTCGTCGAATTGGTCGGGGTCGCGTTCGAGGTCGAAGAACAGCGGCGGGAGACCCGCGAAGTGCACGTACTTCGCCCGGTCGTCGCGGATGACGGTGAGCGAACACTGTTCGAGCGTCAGGCCGAAGGCGCCGTCGGAGAACGCGCCGACGAAGTCGCGGAAGTCCCACTCCCAGTGGACCTCGGTTCGCCAGCGCGGAGGTTCGCGTCCTTCGAGGAACGGAAGGAGCGAGTACCCGTCGCACTGCGCCGGGGGTTCACCTCCGAGCCACTCGAGGATCGTCGGCATCACGTCGATGTTCTCGGTGAACCGCTCGACCACGGTGCCGCGAGTCGGGTCGGCGAGCGCGCGCGGATCACGGACGATCAACGGGACGTGGTACGCCTCGTCGAAGTAGCCGAGCTTCTCGGTGAGCCAGTGATCGCCGAGCATCTCGCCGTGGTCGGAGGTGAGGATGATCAGTGTGCGATCGAGCAGGTCGCGGTCGCGGAGGCCGTCGAGCAGACGACCGACCTTGTCGTCGACCTCGGCCATCAAGCCGTAGTACGTGGCCCGGAACTGCCGGATGCCCGCTTCGTCGTCGGGTCCGCGCAACGCTGGGATCGCACACGCGCCGGCGAGGAGCGGGTGCTGGCCGGCCTCCTCCGCCCAGGTCGCCCTCCGCACGGGAAGATCGACGTCGGCGGGATCGACGAGCGCGTGGTAGGGCGTGGGGGCCACGAAGGGCGGATGCGGCCGGATGTACGCCGCGTGCGCGAACCACGGGGTGTCGTCCTGGTCGTCGATCCAGGTGAGCAACGACTCGGTGAGGAACGCGGCCTCGCTGTCGTCGGCGTGGTAGCCGGCCGGCGCACCGGGTTCACCGGTCACCGGCTCGTACAACTCCCGGACGTTGTCGGGAACGTCGTAGCCGCGCGCTCGGAGCCACTCGCCCCAGGGCCGCAGGTGCTCGGGCAGTTCGAGGACCGCCCGGAATCCCGGCAACACGCCTTCGTAGGTACGGAGGCGGGGGTCGCCGGCTTCGAGCTCGCGGGGATCCGGGCTCTGGTCGGTGTAGCCGAACAGCACCGGGTCGTAGCCGAGCGCCCGGGCCTCGAGCGCCACGTTGGTGAAGCGGGCGTCGAGAGGGGTGCCGTTGAGCGCGGCCCGGTGGTTGCAGAGGTACTGGCCGGTGAGGAGCGAGGCCCGGCTGGGCCCGCACGGCGCGGCCTGGGCATAGTGCCGCCGGAAGAGGACCCCTTCGGCCGCGAGGCGGTCGAGGTTCGGGGTGCGGACGGCAGGATGGCCGAGCATCGACAAGCACCCGCCCCGCCACTGGTCGAGCGTCACGAGCAGGACCCGATCCGGGACGTCGGGATCAGGCTCGGTCACGGTCGGTGAGGCTACCGTTGCCGCCGGGGTACCCGACAGGGTTGGGCTGGGAGGCTGAGTGAACGACCCCCGTACGAGCAGTATCGGATCGATCGCGGGAAGGTCGCGCTCGCCAGGTGCACGGCGGTTCGGCGCGCTGCTATTGGCGTGCGGCGCGTTGGCGTTCGGCGCGCTCGCGTTCGACGCCGGTCCGGCCGCGGCCGCGACCGTGAACGTGCAGATCACCGACACCGGCTTCGGGCCGTCGACCCTCGAGGTCCAACCCGGCGACACCGTCATCTGGACCAACGACGGCACCGCGACCCACGACGTGTCGGCCGACGACGGCTCGTTCCAGTCGGGTCCGCTCTCGCCGGGCCAGACCTTTCCGTTCACGCTCCAGACCCAGGGGACGTACGTCTACCGGAGCACCACCGATTCCAACCTGACCGGTTCGGTCACCGTGGGGGGTGCGGCGATCGGTTCGGCCCAGTCGGCCTCCCCGTTCGTGGCGTCGGGGAACGCACCCACCATGCCCGACGGCGCGGTGGCCGCACCCGAGACGTTCGCGTACACCGGCGCCGCCGAGTCGGTCGCGCTGGCGGTGCTCGGCACCGTGGCCCTCCTGTTCGGCTGGGCCGTGCTGACCGGTTTCGGATCTCCCTTCGGCCGGGTCGAGCCGTGGCGGATCCTCGCCCTCGGTGATCCCCGCCGACTCGGGTTCACCGACGAGCTCATGCCGCGCGGTCGGTGGCGGCGCACCCCACGGCAGAGCCGTCAGGCCGACCTCCTTCCCGGCCGCGCCGCGGCCACCCCGAGCTCTGCACCGAAACGCCGCACAACCCGACGCTGACCGTGCAGACCTCCGTCGGTTCCGGGCCGTTGCGCGTGCACTGGTTCCTCCCCACCGGCGGCGATTCGCGGGAGGTGCTTCCGGGTGAGTCGGGCCGGGCGCCGGATCTCGCGTACCTCACCCAGGTGGCACAGGCCTGCGACCGGCTCGGGTACGACGCGATGCTCACTCCGTGCGGAACCGGATGTGAAGACGCCTGGCTCGCGACCGCAGCCCTGATCCCACTCACCAAACGGATCAGGTTCCTCGTTGCGTTCCGGCCTGCGCTGCTCACCCCCACCCTGGCGGCCCAGATGGCGTCGACCTACCAACGACTCTCGGGCGGTCGCCTCCTGGTGAACATGGTCACCGGCGCGGAACCCGCCGAACTGGCGCGCTTCGGGATCCACGACGACAAGGCGACCCGGTACGAGCAGACCGGTGAGTTCATCGAGATCCTACGCGGCGCCTGGAGTGGCGAGCCGTTCGACTTCGCGGGCGACCACTACCGGGTGGAGGGCGCGACCACACGGGCGATCCCCGACCCGGTTCCCGAGATCTGGTTCGGCGGCGCGTCGGAAGCGGCCGAGCAGGTCGCGGCCCGCCACGTCGACGTGTACCTCGCATGGGGTGAGCCGCCAGCGCAGGTGGAAGCACGCGTCGAACGCATGCGACGACTTGCCGCCGAGGCCGGACGGACGCTTCGCTTCGGGATCCGGTTCCACGTGATCGCCCGGCCCACGGCCGACGAAGCGTGGGCCTTCGCCGACGGACTGCTCGCCGGGATGGATGCCGACGCGATCGCCGATGCGCAGCGCGACTTCGCCGCGACCCAGTCGGTCGGACAGCAGAGGATGGCCGCGCTCCACGGCGGCGACACCGACCGACTCGTGGTGCACCCGAATGTATGGGCCGGTATCGGACTCGTGCGCGGCGGCGTGGGCACCGCGCTCGTCGGTTCCTACGACGAGGTCGCCGACCGGATGGTCGAGTACCACGAGCTCGGCTTCGAGGAGTTCATCCTCTCCGGCTACCCGCACCTCGAAGAGGCCTATTGGTTCGGCGAGGGTGTCATGCCCCGGCTCCGTGCCCGGGGGCTGTTGCCCGCGTTCGACGTCGGCGACGCCGGCACCGTCTTCTCGTTCCGGTAGCCGTCGCGTGCGGATCGGGCTGCTCGTGGTGGGTCACGTCGACGAAGCGAGTCGCGCCGTTGCGGGCGACTACCCCGAGCTGTTCGGCGCGCTCCTGGCCGAGCACGGGATCGAGCTCGTCGCCTACGACGTCGTGGCCGGGAACCTTCCCGACTCCGTGACCGAGTGCGACGGGTGGCTGTGCTCGCCGAGTCGGAACTCGGTCACCGACGACCTCCCGTGGATCCGCCCGGCCGAAGACCTGTTGCGCGAGGTGATCGCCGCCGAGCAGCCGTACGTGGGCATCTGCTTCGGACACCAGCTCCTCGCCCGGGCCCTCGGCGCGCCCGTCGCGCGCTACCCCGGCGGCTGGCAGGTCGGCGCACAGACGTACGAGGTCGTGCAGTCACGCCCCTGGATGGTGCCGGCGCAGCCCACCATCACCCTCATCGCCAGTCACGAGGACCAGGTCGACTCGGTACCCGACGGCGCAGAGCTGCTCGCCCGCGGCACGACCGGAGAGAGCCGGGTGGCGGGCTTCACCCTCGGGCAGCGCGCGTGGACCCTGCAGGCCCATCCCGAGTTCGTGGCACCCCTCGCCGACCACCTGCTCGCCCGCCGCGTCGACCTGATCGGCGCCGAGAAGGTGGCCCGGGCCCGGGCCTCGCTCGCGCGGCCGCTCGACCGTGCGGTGGTGGGCTCGTGGATCGCCCGGTTCTTCGCGACCGCCTGATCGCCGCGCCACACCGTTCGGCCGACTCCGCGAGACTCCTCCGATGCCTCGCGTCCTCGCCGGTTGCCTCGTGTTCGTGACCTCCGCGGCGATCCTCGTGCTCGAGATCCTCGCCGGCCGGCTCCTCGCCCCGTACGTCGGTGTGAGCCTCGAGACGTACACGGCGGTGATCGGCACGATGCTCGCCGGCATCGCGGCCGGATCGTGGCTCGGCGGGTACGTCGCCGACCGGGTCGACCCGCGGCGCCTGGTCGGTCCACTCGTCGTGGCAGGTGGCGCGTTCGCGTTGGTGACCGTCCCGATCGTGCGCGGCCTCGGCGATGCGTCGGGTCAGGGCGGCAGCGCCGCAACGGTGTTCCTCGCGCTCGCGGGTTTCTTCCTCCCGGCTGCGGTGCTCAGCGCCGTCACGCCCACCGTCGTGAAGCTCCAGCTGCACGACCTCCACCGGACCGGCGGTGTGGTCGGTCGGCTCAGCGGGATCGGAACCCTCGGTGCGCTGGTCGGTACGTTCGTGACCGGCTTCGTGCTCGTCGCCAGCGTGCCGACGCGAGCGGTCATCTACGGGGTCGCGGCGACGCTCCTCGTCATCGGCATCGCCCTCTGGATCTGGCTGTCCCGCCGAGACCCGGTGGTCGTCGGTGCCATCGTCGCCTTCGCAATCCTGGGAGGTGGGATCGCAGCGGTGGTGCGCGAACCGTGCCAGGTCGAGAGCGCGTACTTCTGCATGCGCGTCGAGAAGGATCCGGCCCGGGAGGGCGGCCGCACGCTCTGGCTCGACGACCTGCGCCACAGCTACGTCGACCTCGACGACCCCACCCACCTCGAGTTCGACTACGCGAAGTCGGTCGCCGACGCGGTCGCGGTGTCCCAACCCGGCACCGACCCGATCGATGCCCTCTACGTGGGTGGTGGCGGATTCACCTTGCCCCGCTACTTCGCCGCGATCCGGCCGGGCTCGCAGGCAACGGTGCTCGAACTGGATCCGGCAGTTCCGGAGATCGCGCGGGACCGCCTGGAGCTCGAGACGTCGGACGCGCTCCAGGTCGACATCGGCGATGCCCGGCTCAACATCCGCAACACTCCCTCCGACTCGGTCGACCTCGTGGTCGGCGACGCGTTCGGTGGGCTCTCCGTCCCCTGGCACCTCACCACCCGCGAGTTCGTCGAGGAGGTGCACCGGGTGCTGCGTCCCGGCGGGATCTACGTGGTCAACGTCATCGACTACCCGCCCTTCCGGTTCGCCCGCGCCGAGCTCGCAACGCTCCGGGAGCAGTTCGAGTGGGTCGGGGCGATCGCATCCCCTTCGAAGTTCGCGCGGGTGATCGGAGGCAACGTCGTCCTCGTCGCCTCGGACCGCGCACCCGATGAAGCCGTGCTCGAGAACGCAGCCGCGGCCCACGCCGACACCCTGGTGACGGGCAGCGAACTCGTCGCCTTCATCGGCGGCGCGCCCGTGCTCACCGACGACTATGCACCCGTCGACCAGTGGCTGGTCACCGAGCGGGGCGCGTGAGCTGACACGCGGTCATGACTATCCGCTGCGGAAGCGGGTGTCGAGCATCACCAGTTGGTCGACGATCGCCGGGTCGGCACTCGGCCCGTAGCCGGAGCTGAACGTCCCCAGGGCGCCGCACTCGGGACACCGCAGACCGAGGAGGATCGCTTCGTCGTCGGGGTCGCTGGCGCCCTCGAAGCGGACCACCCGTTCCACGAGACCGCGGTCGGCGCCGTGCATGCAGTGACAGCGGGGACAGTGGATGCCTTCCGCGTCGATCCGGAACTGGCCCGTGTAGCCCTCGGCCTCGAGCGCATCGATGGCCTCGACCATCGTCGTGAGTCCGCGCGGCGCTTGTGGTTCGTCGGGCACGGTCATGCCTCCTCCCTCGTCGAGCGGCGCAGTTTCGGCGCAGCGCGACCCGCGACCAGGGGCAGGTCGAGATAGGTCTTGATCCCGGGCGCGGCCGCGCAGACGGCCGGGATCGCGTTCACGCAGTGCATCGCGGTCGCGACGATCCCGGGGTTGCGCACCAGGCCGGCCTCGATCGACACCGGGTGGAGGCCGTGGAACGTGAGGTCGACCGGAGGATCACCGGCGATCTCGACCTCGAAGCGTTCGCCCTTCGGCCCGAACTCCCAGCCCGGATCGAGGTGACCCTCACCCATGAGCCAGTTCACCGCCGCCGTCACGACCGGCGCGCCGTCGACGGTGCCGGTCCAGACGAACCGTTGTGCAGCCACGAGACCCGGTTCGATCACACCGATCGGTGAGTCGATCGGTGCGGTCGCGACGGCGACCTCGTGCTCGACGAGCGGGTCGGGGTCGAGCGCGAAGCCGAGCACGTCGCCGACCATCCGTACCGACTGCAGGAACCCGGTTCCGAGGAACCGCGCCATCGGGCTCGCCATCGCCGCGTCGGGCGTGGCGCCGAACAGCATGATGTCGCGGATCACGTCGGGCGCGCCGTAGGTTCGGATGTCGGAGAACTCCTCGGCGCGCACGTGCGTGATCGCGTGCGACAGTGCCGAGACCATCAACGGGAACCGTTCGGTGATGCCGCCCGGATGGATGCCGGTTCCGTGCAACGTCGAACTCCCGGTGGTGCACGCCTGCTCGAGAGCCCGGACCTCGTCGGTGTCGGGGGGATAGAACCACCCGAGCGGGGTGACGACACTCGCACCCGAAGAGAGGATGCGGCCGAGCACGGCGGTATCGGCGATCACCGGGCTGTAGAGCACGCAGTCGGCGTCGAGCGCGAGCAACGCGTCGGCATCGCGCGTCGTCCGCACGCCCGTGGGCGGTCGACCGATCAGGTCACCGACGTCGACGCCGTCCTTCGCCTCGCTGTGGACCCAGCACCCCACGAGCTCGAGATCGGGATGGTCGAGGATGCCTTCGAGCGCGGCGCGACCGACGCCACCGGTCGCCCACTGGATCACCCGAGAGGTCACGCCCCGACCGTATCGCTTCGGAGGTCGGCGACCGCAGGCGACGGGGCGACGCCGGGTAGGAGGTCGACGGCGTCGACCGGCGCGCCCCAGTGCGGCGTGATCGGGAGCACGCCGGCCCAGATCGGGAGGGCGATGTCTTCCTCGTCGTCGACCGGGCCGCCGGTCCGGATCTTGGCCGAGGCCTCGTCGATCGGGAGTCGGAGCACCGACGTCTGGCGCAACTCCACGCCGTTCGGCTCACGGGACTCGGCCCACCGACCCGGGGTGAGGTGCTCGGCGATCGCGCGCAGACCCCGGAGCTTCTCCTCGCCGTCGACCGATTCCGCCGTTCCGAGGACCACGACCGATCGGTAGTTCATGGAGTGGTGGAACGCCGAGCGTGCGAACACGAGGCCGTCGACGATCGTCGCGGTCACGCACACGTCGACGCCGCCCGCGACGGCGCGTTGCAGCCTGCTCGCCACCGATCCGTGCAGGTAGAGCGCGTCGCCGTCGCGTCCGTGGAGCATGGGGATCACGATCGGCCGGCCGTCGGACACCAGGCCCACGTGGCTCACCAGGGCGCCGTCGAGGACGGCGTGGATCGTCTCGGTGTCGTAGCGCCCACGGTCGGCCACGCGGCGGACGCGGCTGGCTTCGGAACGCGGCATCGACATGCGCCGAACCTACCGCCGGGGTGCGCTCACGCCCCCTGGGTTTCCCCCGAGAAGGCGTCGAACATGGGGCGGAGCCACGCATCGTCGGACGCGACCGACCGCCAGCCGTCGAGCATGGCCTCGCTCATGTCGTCGCAGCCGTACCGCAGCGGACCGTCGTCGTCGAGGATCGCATCGGCGATGCGGCGGGCCGCCTCGCTCGAGGGTGTGTAGGCATCGCGGATGGCCTGGCGAGACGTCCACATGGTCTCGGCGAGCGCGCGGTACGGCGCCGCTTCGATCGCGGCGGCCGGACGATCCGACGCTGCGAGCATGTCGGTCTCGATCGGTCCCGGCATGATCTCGACCACCCGGATCCCGAACTGGGCCACCTCGGCCTGCAACGACTCGCCGAGCGCGCCGACCGCCGCCTTCGACGCACGGTAGGCCCCGAGGAACGGGACCGGCGCGAGGATCGACGACGACGTGACGTTGCAGATGACACCACCGCCTCCCGCCCGCATCAGCGGCACGGCGCGCTTGGTGACCTCCACCAGTCCGAACACGTTGGTCTCGAAGAGCGTGCGCCAGACCTGCGACGGCATCGTCTCGAGCGGGAGGTTGTCGTCTTCCACTCCGGCGTTGTTCACGAGCACCCGCAGGTCCGACGGCAGTGCGATCGACGCCGGGTCGTTCACGTCGAGCCGCTGCACCCGCAGCCGCCCCGCACCCTCGCCTTCGAGATCGGCGCCGGCATCGGGGTCGCGCATCGTGGCGACGACGTCGAAACCTCGGCGGGCCAGTTCGACGGCTGTCGCCCGCCCGATACCCCGGCTGGCACCTGTGACCACCGCGGTTCCCGTCGGTTCCATGTTCGCTCCCTGTTCGCTCGGGCGACCTGACACCCGTGTCAGGAAGTGTACGGGCCCGGTGCGATCCGATCCCCGTCGGCCGAAGCCGCCGCGTCCGCTCCTTCTCCTGATCTCGTTGCGTTGTGTGTCAGTCGCCTCAGCTGGCATTCCGGGTGCGGAGGACGAGCCAGGTGGTGAGGGCGGCGGCGACCAGAAGGGCGGCGATGGCGACCACCACGACGGTCGTCGTGTTGTCGCTCGACTTCGACGAGGTCGACGACGCGGACTCCTCCGTCGACGCGGTCGGCTCGGAATCGGTCGTCGAGGTGGTCGAAGTGGTCGACGGAGGCGGAGCGACCTCCACCGTCTGCTCGGCCGAGGCGACGGGGTTCGTCGAGTCGACGCGCACCGTCCACGACCCGTGCGTGGGCAGGAGCATCGAGCCCGAGTAGGTCCCGCCGCCGGCATCGGCGAGCGTCACCGGTGCCGCGACCGCGCCGCCGGCCTCGGTGGCCGTCGCGGTGGCGACCGCGCCCGCGGCCGGATCTCCGTCGTTCCCGAAGGTGATCCGGACCTGCACGGTCAGCTCGCCCGGGGCCCCGGCTGATGTCGCCACCGAGGTGGCGTCGATCGCCATGAGCCCGGTATCGCTGTGGGCATGCGCGATCGACGAACCCGACAGCACGAGGGCGACCGCTCCCACCATGAACCCCACCACGACTTGCCGCACGATTCGACGCACGATTCGACGGTAGCCGGGCACGAGATCGAACCGGGCCCTACCATCTCGACCATGGGCACGACGCTCACCATCGAACCGCTCACCGCCACCATCGGGGCCGAGGTCGGCGGCATCGATCTCGCCGACGACCTCTCCGACGACACCATCGCCGAGCTCCGCCAGGCCCTCCTCGACTGGAAGGTCATCTTCTTTCGCGACCAACACGATCTGGATCGCGACCACCATGTCGCGTTCGGCCAGCGGTTCGGGGACCTCGAGGTCCACCCCCTCACCCCGAAGGACCAGACCCAGCCCGAGGTGTTCGTCATCCCGGCCGGCGGCAAGAACCGCGCGCCCGACGTGTGGCACAGCGACGTGACGTGGCGGCCCGAACCGTCGTTGGGTTCGATCCTGAGGGCCGTCGAGCTCCCGCCGATCGGCGGCGACACCCTCTGGGCCGACATGGGTGCGGCCTACGACCTCCTCGACGACACATGCCGGGAACAGATCGACGGTCTCGTGGCGCGGCACGACTTCACCCGCGCCTTCGGCCGCGGCCAACGGCCCGACGTCCAGGAGCGCATGCGCGCCAAGTACCCGACCGTCGAACACCCGGTCGTTCGGATGCACCCCGAGACCGGCCGGCGCACGCTCTACGTCAACGGATCGTTCACGTGTGGCATCAAAGGACTCGGCGACGCGGAGTCGCGTCCGCTGCTCCGTCGGCTCCAGCACCAGGCCGAGATCCCCGACGTGCAATGCCGATTCCGGTGGCGACCCGGCAGCGTGGCGTTCTGGGACAACCGCGCGACCCAGCACTGCGTGAGCAACGACTTCCTCCCCGCCCGCCGGATCATGGAGCGGGTGACGGTCGTCGGCGACCGGCCCTACTGAACGGCTCTAGGACCGGGCGGCGCGCTGCACCCGGCGCCAGACAGCCCGGTAGGCCTCGATACCGTCGCCCGCCAACCACGCGGTGGGTCCGGCCGCGATCGCGACGCGCTCCGGGACCGTGCCCCACACCTCGACTCCCGCTTCGATCCAGGCGTCGACGGTGTCCTGGTAGTCCCGGGTGACGGTGCGGGCCGAGCACATCACGAGCCCCGCCGGCACCTTCGCGGGCACCATGTCGAGGAGCGCGTCGACCCTCGGCGTCTCGACCCCACCCACGCGGGTGGGCACGACCACCACCGAGGCCCGGTCGAGAGCCTTGGCCAGCAGGCGCTCGTTGCCCGGTGGTGTGTCGACGATGACGACCTCGTCGTCGCCGACCCGGTCGAGGGCCTTGGCCAGGAGCCGGTCGGTCGGCGCCTCGATGATCTCGATGCGCCCGACCTGTTCGTCCTCGGAGTTCTCGAGCCAGTCGGCCGCGCTGGCCTGCGGATCCGCGTCGACGATGACAGCCGCCCGCTCCTTGGTCTCGGCCAGTGCGGCCAGGTACACCGAGGTCGTCGTCTTGCCGACCCCGCCTTTGAGTGCTGCCACGACAACGATCACGGGCGTCACCGTAGCGCCCGACGCGCGAAGAATCGGACGCCCCCGCCGACCTGCAGTTCTGCCGATCTACCGCGCGGTCGGACGGGTCCAGCCGGGGCCGGGAGCCGCGATGAAGTAGCCCTGACCGAGCGGAACACCTGCGCCCGCCAGCGCGTCGAGCTCACCGGCGGATTCGATCCCGTGAGCCAGGAACCGGGCGCCGCGGGCGTCGAGGAGCCCGCGCACCTGGGCCGCCAACTCCTGTTGCTGCTCGTCGCGGTCGATGCCCTCGATCATGCTGCGCCCGATCCGCACGATGTCGGACCCGAGCTCGAGGATCGCCGCGATGCCGGCCTTGCCGTCGCTGGTCACCGCGATACGGGCCCCCCGACCCCGGAGGCGCTCGACGAGATCGGCGAGGTCGGCGAGGTCGCCGGGGTCGTTCCCGTCACCGAAGCGGCCGGGGTCGTCGAGCTCCACGACCACCGCGTCGAGGGGTGCCCGCTCGAGGACCGGTTGCACGACGTCGGCCTCGAGCGCGAGGCACGAGACCTTCACCGCCAGGAAGCACGTCCGAGGGAGGTGTTCGGCGAGGCCCAGCTGACGCCGGAGCGTCGCGGCCATGAGCTCGGGGCTCACCCCGAACTCCTCGGCCACCGCGAACCAGACCGCGGGATCGGCCGAGGGCGCGCCCGGAAAGCGGGTCAGCGCCTCGTAGCCGACGACCGATCCGTGCCGGAGGTCGACGATGGGTTGGGTGACGATCTCGAGATCACGACCGGCCAGCACCCGACCGAGCGCGTCTCGCCACATCGCGAGCTCGCGCGCGTCCCTCGGCTCCGCCTCGTGACCCTCCACACCCTGCATTCGACCACGGGCCGACGTCGCTTGAGGGCAGGTCAGGTGAACCGGCCGATCGCCTCGACCGACGCCGAGACGTACCCGCCACCGAACTTGATCGCGTGCACCACCAGCGGCGCGACCTGGTGGAGTGGGACGCGCTCCTCCCAGCCCGACGTGAGCGGCGCCACCTCCTCGTACGCCGCGAAGCAGGCCGGTGCGAAGCCTCCGAAGAGCCGCATCATCGCGAGATCGAACTCGCGGTGACCCCCGTGGGCGGCAGGATCGACGAGCCAGTTCCTGCCCTCGACGTCGACGAGCCGGTTGCCGCCCCAGAGGTCGCCGTGGAGCCGGGCCGGGGGCTCGCCGGACACGTCGAACCGGTCGAGACCGTCGGCGAGCCGCACGAGGTCGTCGATCGTCGATTCGGGGAGCGCGCGGGAATCGCGGGCGAGGCGCGCCAACGGGAGCAGTCGATTCGTCGCGTAGGACTCCGACCACGTCGTGCAGGGCTCGTTCGGCAGCCCTCTGCTCCCGGTCGTCCGACGGTCCTCGCGCCCGAAGCACGGTGCTCCCACGGCGTGCATGCGGGCCAGCCCCGCGCCGAGCGCCGATTCGGATGCGGCACGCGACCGTCCTTCGGCGATCCACTCGAGCACGAGGTGGTTCGGTGGGTCGTCCGACACGGCGAGCACCGCGGGTACCGAGATCAACCCGTCGGTCGCGCAGGCCTCCCGGAGCCACCGGAGGCCGGTCGCCTCGGTGGTGAAGAACCCGGTGGGCGCAGCCGAGTGAGTCTTCGCGAAGACCGTCCGGTCGTCGGCGAGGTCGACCGCGTACGCGATCGCCACGTCGCCACCGCGAACCGGCGCCGCCCGGACGACGGCAACCCCGAGTGACCGTTCGAGCCCAGCCCGCAGGTCGCCATCCACCTTGGCGACCGTAGCGCCGCAGTCTCTCCCCGATCGCGCCGATCTGCGAAGCTGTCGTCGTGCCTGGTCTCGCGGAAGCGCCGCTGCTCGACATCTTCGACCCGGCCGTGCAGGCCGACCCCGAGCCGCACTACGCCGACCTCCGGGCCCGGACCGCCGTGGCCCGCACACCGCTCGGTGCGGCGATCGTGCGCCGCGCCGAGGCGCGCGAGCTGCTCGCCGACCCGCGGTTCGTGACTTCGATCCCGTTCCTCGTCGAGATGCAGGGCGGCGGCGAAGGCTGGGTGTCGGAGATGATCTTGTCGTCGGTCATCGCCGTCGAGGGTGCCGACCACACTCGTCTCCGGCGCCTGGTGAGCCGGTCGTTCACTCCCGCCGCCGCGGGCCGACACCGGCCGATGATGCAGTCGCTCACGAACGAGCTCGTCGACACGTTCGCCGGGTCGGGCCGCTGCGAGTTCGTCTCCGCGTTCGCCGATCACTACCCGGTCCAGGTCATCTGCGAAGTGCTCGGCACTCCCCGCGAGGATCACGATCGCTTCGTCCGATGGGGCAACGCGCTCACCTGGGTGCTCTCGCTCGAGCTCGGTGCCCATCTCGGCGAGATCGAAGCGGCGGCGGCGGCGCTCGGCGCCTACATCGAGGAGATGGTGGCGGATCGGCGGGAACACCCACGCGACGATCTCGTCACCAGCCTGGTGCAGGCGTCCGACGACGGTGACCGGCTCAGCGCAGCCGAGCTGTTCTCGATGATCTCGGGGATCGTCTTCGCGGGGTACGACACCACCCGCAACCAGTTGGGCCAGGCGCTGTTCACCTTCGCCCGGCACCCCGGCCAGTGGGCGTTGCTCGGCGAGCAACCCGAGCTCGCGCCGCAGGCGGTCGACGAGGTGATGCGGCTCGTCGGAGCGGTGTCGGGTGTTCCGCGCATCGCGCTCGAAGACGCCGAGATCGACGGGTGGCTGATCCCCGCCGGTACCGTCGTCTTCGCGTCGGTGGCATCGGCCAACCGCGACGAGTCGACCTTCGACGACCCACTCGTGTTCGACATCACCGCGGAACGGGAAGCTCACCTGACGTTCGGCGGTGGTCCCCACTACTGCCTGGGGGTGCACCTCGCCCGGGCCGAGATGGAGGAGGCACTGCGCATCCTCGCCGCACGGCTCCCCGATCTCCGCCTCGACGGGGAGCCGCAGTGGCGCACCGGCACCGGCATCGCGGGACCCGACGAGCTCCGGTTGCGCTTCCGACCGAGCTGACCGCGATCGGGCTCACGCGCATCGGGCTCAGACGTCGGCCGCGATCCCCTCGAGGAACGTGACCAGCGCAGCGTTGACCTCGGTCGGCTTCTCCTGCTGCACCCAGTGGCCGGCGCCGTCGATCACGACGGTGCCGCGGTGGTCCTCGAGCCAGCCGTCCATCACCGACGGTGGGGTCATCACCAGCACCGGATCAGCTGCACCGCCGATGAACAGCGACGGGACCGCGACCTTGGCTCCGTCGATCCGTTCGGTGAGCGCCCAGTTGCGGTCGAGGTTGCGGTACCAGTTGATGCCGCCGGTGAACCCGGTCCGGGTGAACTCGTCGACGTAGTGGTCGAGCTCGGCCTGGCTCAGCCAGTCGGGGAGCTGCGTGAACTCGGGGAGCCGCGCCACGAAGCCGCGACCGTCGTTCGCGAGTGCCTGGCTGAAGTCCGGCGGGTCGGCGTGGCTCGGCATGCCGGCGAGCATCCGGCTCATCGTCTCGCGGGGATCCCGGCCGAGCTCGGCATCGGCGACGCCCGGTTCCTGGAAGTAGATGATGTAGAAGAACGCGTCGCCGAGCACCTGACGCATCAGTTCGACCGGTGGCATCGGCGGTCGGGGCATGAACGGCACGCTCAAGCCGACGACCCCCGCCACGCGGTCGGGATGGAGGAGCGCGAGCTGCCAGACGAGCAGCGCGCCCCAGTCGTGGCCCACGAACACGGCGCGCGCCTCGCCGAGGTCGTCGAGCAACCCGAGGAGGTCGCCGGTGAGGGCGTTGATGTCGTAGTCCTCGATCGCCTCGGGCCGGCTCGACCGCCCGTAGCCCCGCTGGTCGGGCGCGACCGCGTGGTACCCCGCGGCCCCGATCGCAGGGAGCTGGTGGCGCCACGAGTACGCGAGCTCGGGGAAGCCGTGGGCGAAGATCACCGGGGGGCCGACCCCGGCCTCGGTGACGTGCAGCTCCACACCGTTGACGCTCAGCTCGCGGGTCGTGATGCCCTCGGGCGACATGCTGGCGTCGCTCACGACGTCACGCCCCCTTTCGAACGTCGGCCGGCTCCGCGGCGGCTCCGACTGCGACGAGCAGCTCGGATCGCGACGGACCGGTACGCGGCGGGATCGGATACGCATCAGGGTCCGACATCACCGCGGCCATGCGCGTGAGGAGCTCGGCGTCGGCCATGAGGTCGTTCGGTGTCGCGAGCAGGTTCCAGAACCGGGCGAGGCCCCGTCCGATCACCGGATCGGTCGCAGCCGCGACGAACACCGCCGCGAGCGCCTTGCCCCCGGGGCCCGCGATGCCGGGGCTGTTCGGATCGGCGCCGAGTTCGTCCATCTGCACCGCGACGTCGTACCAGGGTTCGACCTCGCGCCGACTTCCGGCTTCGTACGCCACGGCGCGCGCCACGGGATCGTCGGGATGGGCAGCGAACGCGTCGGCGACGAGGAGCGCCTGGACCACTGCCAACGAGCAGCCACGTCCGTAGAGCGGGTTCGTGCACGTGTGGGCATCGCCGATAACGTGGAACCCGAGCACGACCGGTCGACCGTCGTCGTCGACGAACCGGCGGATGCGGTTGAGCAGGCCGGCCATCGGGCGGACCGGGCCACACGGTTCGAGCGACCCGTTGGTGAAGAACTGGTCGGGGCCGGGCAGTGCACGGCACGCGAGCTCGAACCGCTCGGGGTCGGAGAGCGCGACGCGCAGGTCGTGGTCGTCGGCTCGAATCGCGAGCGTGACCGACAGCGTCGACCCGTCGCCCGGCACTGCGATGTACTTCACGAACCCGAGATCACCGAGCAGCTTCGGATCGAGCTCCTCGAAGGAACCCTCCGGGAGTCGGTACCACCGAGAGAGGTACATGAGCCCGCTCTCGACGATCGTCTCCGACACGTCGACCCCGCGGTCGCCGAGCCAGTCGGGGATCGGACCCCGGCGGCCGGTCGCGGCGACGACCACGCCCGCCGCGAGGTGAGTGCCGTCGTCGAGCAGGACCCCGTCGACCACGGGGATGCCCTCGGACCACGACGTCGGCGACCCGGTGAGGCCGGTGACGTGCACTCCCGTGCGCGCCTCGACGCCGGGTTCGGCGACCACCGCCTGGCGCAGCACCCACTCGAAGGTGGTGCGGCGGACGATCAGCGCGGCGAGGTCGGCGTCGCCCGGTTGGGGATCGCCGTAGTCGGGGACCGCCGGCATCGTCGTGCAGCCCGCGTCGAGAAGGGCTTCGAGGACGTCGGGGAAGTGGTCGCGCAGCTCCACCACGATCCGGGCGAGGAACCCGTGCGTCTGGTGCACCTGGGGCGCACCGCGGCGCTCGACCTCGAACGCGGCTTCGGCGTCGGCCGCGATGTCGAGCGGATCCGACTCGAGCAGCGTGACGGGATGGCCCGCCCGGCCGAGCGCGAGCGCGACCGCGAGGCCCCCGACTCCGCCCCCGACGACCACGACCTGCTTCGGCACTCGCCCTCCGACCTGTTCTCGGCCGGTGCGCGCACCCGGTCGAGCCGAACCCTGCCGAGTACCGGACGGCAACGGCTGCCACCCGCGAACCTAGATTATGGTAACGGGCGTTGCCAACCACGACGTCGTCCCGGGCCCGGAACCGGTGGGTGGGGGTCAGCCCCGCCGACCGACGCATCGAGCGGCGCGCCCTCCTGCTCGACGCTGCGTTCGACCTGCTCGGAACCGACGGTTCGGCGGCGACGACAGTGCGGGCGGTGTGCACCCGGGCCCGGCTCAACCCCCGGTACTTCTACGAGAGCTTCGCCGACCTCGACGAGCTGATCGTCGCTGTCTACGACCGCCTCGTCGACGAGCTGACGAGGACGGTGGTCCGCACCATCGACGACGCACCGGCCGACCACCGCTCACAGACCCGTGCGGCAATCGAACGCATCGTCGTGTTCGTCGACGAGGACCGGCGGCGGGGGCGGGTCCTCTACTCCGAGGCGCTCGACAACGAGGCCCTGAACCGACGACGGGTCGAGACCGGCCACACGCTGGCCGACAGCGTCGCCCTCGATGCGGCCGAGCGGTACGGGAGGCCGCCCGAAGGTGAGCAGATCGGACGGGTGGGCGCGGCGGTCCTCGTCGGGGGATTCAGCGAGCTGCTCATCGGCTGGCTCGGGGGCCGGATCGAGATCACGCGGGACCAGCTCGTCGACGACGCCACTGCACTCTTCCTCGCGCTCGGCGAGACTGCAGCGGCGATCGCGGCTCGGCGGGCTCACCCACCCGGCCGCACCCCATCTGCCGGCGACGAGGAGCCTGCGTCATGAGCAAGGTCGGTCCGCTCACCTCGAGTCCGTTCGTCTCGCCGATCGAGCCGATCACCGCGAGCGACAACGAGATCAGGCAGGCGCTCGCCGACGCCGAGGTCCCGCCGCTGCTGCCCGCGCTCGCGTACCTGACCGGCGACCTCTCGCTCCTGCGCGACGACCTCCGCCCCGATCCGTTGCTCGCCGCCGTGCTCCCCCAAGGTGGCCTGACCGACGACCAGCTCGCACGCGCTCGAGCGCTCGCGCTCGCGGCGATCCTCGCTTTC
>JBBRHS010000003.1:0-24358 GCA_038222385.1 Acidimicrobiia bacterium | reverse complement strand
CTTCGTCGAGGTTCAGTGCCAGCCCGAAGATGTTCCCCTCGAACTCGAGGAGCTCGTTGACCGCGGTGTCGGGGAGGCCCGAGACGCGGGCGATGCCGTCGCCCACCTCGAGGATGCGACCGACCTGGGCCTTGTCGAGATCGGTGCTGAAGTTCCCGACGTGCGAGCGGATCGCTGCCTCGATCTCGTCGACGTTGATCGTGAGTTCTGCCATCTCAGATCGCTCCACTCACTCGTTGCGGCGTAGTAGGCCGGGACGCGGTCCGTTCGTTCCACATGCTCAGATCGCTCCACTCACTCGTTGCGGCGTAGTAGGCCGGGACGCGGTCCGTTCGCTCCACATGCTCAGACCTGTTCTCTCAGTTGATCCAGACGGTGACGGACCGTGCCGTCGATGACCGTGTCGCCCACCCGGGCGACGAGCCCTCCGAGCACCGAGGGATCGATGATCACCTTCAACTCGATCTGCTTGCCCGTTGCCGCCGCCAGTGCCTCGGCGAGGCGGGCGCGCTGACCTTCGTCGAGCGGCAGGGCGCTGCGGACCTCGGCCAGCTCCCTGTTCCGCACGTTCGCCGCCTTCATGACGAAGGCCTCGACGATCGCGGGGAGGTCGGTCGCACGACCGATGCCCACGACGAACGCCGCGAGCGCCGCCGAGGTCGCCAGTGCCTTGCCGCCCATCAGCTCCTCGACGATCGCCATCCGGCGATCGGCGGGGAGTTGCGGGTCGGTGAGCGCGAGGCGCAGCTCGTCGCTGCCCTCGAACACGCGCGCGAAGCGGAAGAGGTCGTCTTCGACCTCCGCGAGGTGGCCCTCCGCCCGAGCCACCTCGAGGAGGGCGTTCGCGTAGGCGTCGTTGCGCGCCTGGACGCTCATCAGATCCGCTCCTGCGTCCTGAATCGGTCCAGCGGGCAGACCGTCGTGCCGCTCGCTCCTCGGCTCACGGCTACTTGCTCCCGACCTGGTTGATGTAGTTCTCGATGAGCTGGATCTGGGTGGCCCGGTCGAGGTTCTTCTCCACGACCTTCTCGGCCAACTCGATCGACAGATCGGCGACCCGGCCCTGCAGGTCGGCGGTCGCCCGCTGCGTGGCGAGCCGGATGTCTTCCTCGGCCCGGGTCCGGGCGTCGGCCGCATCGGCCTCGGCCCTGGCGAGCAGGTCGGCGCGCACCTGGTCGGCGGCCTGACGGGCCTCCTCGATGATGCGCCCGGCCTCGGTCCGCGCCTCCGCGAGCTGCTGCTGGTACTCGCTGAGCTGCGTCTCCGCCTCGACCCGGGCCGATTCGGCCCGCTCGAGATCACTGCGGATCCGGTCCTCGCGAGCAGACATGCCCTTCTTGAGCGCCGGGAACGCGAACTTCACCAGGACGAAGAGCACGATGAGGAACGCCGCGCCACCCCAGAGGATCTCACCGACCGCGGGCGTCACCAGGTTCGGTGCCTGGTAGCACTCCTCTGCCGCGGTGTTGACGTCGGCTTCGGTCGGCTGCTCGGCCGCCTTCTCGAGGCACTCGGTGAGCTCGCCGGGGCCTTCAGTGGCGTGGGCGATGCCGGGCATCGCCACGACGACCAACCCGCCGACGAGCACGGCGCTCGCAAACAACCTTCGGATACGCATTGCGCGCTCCCTCTCCGTGTCGTGGTGCGCGGTTACAGGAAGAACAGGACGAACCCGATGAGGGCGAGCGCCTCGGCGAACGCGATGCCGAGGAACATCGTCGTCCGCACGTTGCCGGCCATCTCGGGCTGACGGGCCATCGCCTGCACCGACTGGCCGACCAGGTAACCGATGCCGATGCCGGGGCCGATGGCCGCGAGGCCGTAGCCCACGGCCGACATGCCGCCCTTGAAGCCGTCGTCGGTGATTTCGGCCAGTAGCGAGATTGCTTCCACGGTGTCTCCTTGCTCAGGGTGCTCGGTTGGTGGGTCGCGAGGTGGTCAGTGTTGGGGATGGGCGGCCTCACCCACGTACACCGCGGTGAGGATCGTGAAGATGTAGGCCTGCAGGACGGCGACGAGGATCTCGAATCCGGTCATCGCCGTGAGCATGAAGAACGGGAGCGGGATGAACAGGATCTGGTAGGAACCGCTGTTCGCCGCGAGCAGCTCCTCGCACATCACCGCGAACACGGTGAGGAGCACGTGACCGGCGACCATGTTGGCGAAGAGTCGAACCGCCAGCGAGAAGGGCCGGATGATGAACTTGGAGACGAGCTCGATCGGCGCCACGAGCACGTAGAGGGGTTTCGGCACCCCGGGCGGGAAGATCTCCTTGAGGATGTAGAGCGGGCCCTGGTGCCTGAACCCGACGAAGATGAAGATCAGGTAGGTCTGCACCGCCAGGTACAGAGGGATCGCGAACCGCGAGGTCGCCGGGAACTGGATCCCCGGGATCACCGAGAAGATGTTGATGAAGAAGATCCAGAAGAAGAGCGTTGCGAGGAACGGCGTCCACCGCTTGCCGGTGTCCTCGCCCATGACCTCGACGGCGATGCTCTGCTCGATCATCTCGTAGCCCGACTCGGCCACGTTCTGCACACCCGAGGGCACGAGCGCCTGCTTGCGACTCCCGGCGATGAAGAAGACGGAGCAGATGATCGTGGAGATGAAGCACATCAACGCGGTCTTGTTGAAGCCGCCGGGACCGAAGCTCCTCCAGTCGAAGATGTCGTTCACCCCGTTGGGGAAGAGCTCAGCCAGCACGATCACCGCGACTCCTTCGTACGGTCGGTAGGCGTTCTGTCGGTGTGGGCGAGCGGACGCGGCTTCAGTCCGGGCGCTCCGGGTGTGAGTCCGAGCTTCGGGAGCTCGAGGAACAGCAAGCCGAGATGCACGATCGCGACCGTCACCACGAAGCTCGCGACGTCGACCTGGGAGATCTCCCGCAGTGCGACCGCGACCAGGGTGACCACGATGAGCAAGATGGCGTAACTCAGCATCGCGGCGAAGGCAACCGCCTGGGCGCCGGCCTTGGCGCCGGTCGCCATCAGCTTCGCCAGCACGAGGAAGTTGGCGGCGACGACGACGAGCCCGAGCGCGGCACCGGCGACACCGTCCCAGCCCTGCCAGAGACCGGCGACGAGCAGGACGACCGGAGCGACGAAGAGCGCCCGCTTGGCCAGGTCGCGAGCGATCTCGCTCTCGAAGTCGGGTGCGACCGCTGGCTGGTCAGGGGCTACCGCTGGCTGATCCGAGGCTACCGCTGGCGTCGTGTCCACGGTTTCCCCTCCTCGTCGTGTGCGGTCTTTGCCATGTAGCGGTAGTAGTTGGCCACACCGGCGCCGATGAACCCGAGCACACCGAGCGAGACCATGAAGATCGGCGCGGTACCGAGCCATCCGTCGATGAGCCAGCCGATCAGTCCGAACAGCACGGGAGCGACGACGAACTCGGCGGCCTGCCCGAGCGGGTCACCGTGATCCTGGTTGATCCGACGGCTCCGCGACCCGCGGTCGACCACCCGAACGCCTCTCCCCCGCTGGTCGAAACGCAGCCTCTCGACCGCCGCCCGACCGCTTGTGAATACTTTCGCAATCTATTGCAGCCCCGCCGACCTCGTCAAACCGAGGAGCGAACCTGTGCCGGCCTAGGCCGAATCCTTGCGTCGGTCGTCGAGATCGAGGACCTCGGCGACTTCCGACCCGACGGCCGACGAGGGAGTCTCGGGGGTGTCGAGGTCGTCGCGCAACTTGGCACCCCAGCGGTTGCCGGGGGCGAACACGGCGAAGAGGCCGAGGGCCAGGGCCAGGATGCCGACCGGCACGTAGGCGTTGGCCTCACTCGTGTAGAGCGGCAAGAGCGCGAGTCCCGACAGCAGGGCGGTCCAGAGCCAGAGGATCACCACCGTGCGACGGGGTCCGTGACCGAGCCGCATCAGTCGATGGTGGAGGTGGTCCTTGTCGGCCACCGCGAAGGAGCGGCGGCGCAACACGCGCCGGAAGAACGAGAAGGCCGTGTCGAGCAGGGGGACGCCGAGGATCACGAGCGGGATGAACAACGGAGCGAAGAAGAAGAAGGTCTGGCCGGAGTACTCGTAGTCGGCTCGTCCGCCGAGGGTGATCGTGCAGACGGCCATGAGCAGACCGAGGAACATCGCGCCCGCGTCGCCCATGAAGATCTTCGCCGGGCTGAAGTTCCACGGCAGGAAGCCGATGCAGATCCCGACCGCGATCATCGCGACGAGCGGGGCGATGTTCGACCCGGTGAGGAAGCCGTCCTTGAAGAGGCGGTCGGAGTAGAGGAACACCGCGGCGCCGGCGATCGCGACGATCCCAGCCGCGAGGCCGTCGAGGCCGTCGATGAGGTTGATCGCGTTCGCGAAGAGCACGACGGTCAGCACGGTCACGAGCGGCGCGAGGTCGGGTGAGAGCACGACGATGCCGAAGAAGGGCACGCGGAAGAACAACATCGACACACCCATCAGCGACAAGATTCCGCCGCTCAAGACCTGCCCCGCGATCTTCGCCGGAGGTGAGACCTCCCGGAGATCGTCGAGCGCGCCCACTGCGAACATGACCCCGGCGGCGAGGATCAACCCTGCCGGTTCCGACGACCCGTCGAACATCTCCTGGAACTGCGGGATCTGGCTCGCGACACCCATCGCGACGAGGAAGCCCACGAACATCGCCGCGCCACCGACCGTCGGCATCGGCTTGGTGTGGACGGTCCGCTCACTCGGTTGGTACAGCGCACCTACCCGAAAGGCGATCCGCCGGACGATCGGGGTGAACACGAACGTCACGATCGCGGCGACCGCGAAGATGACCAGGTAGCCCGCCATCGGCGACGGCGCTAACCCGCGGTCGGCCGGGGGAAGGCGGCCGTCACGGGCGGTCGGGGTACGGCGTGAACTTCGCGCACAGCTGCGCGGCCGATTCGCGGACCTCGGACCGGAGCGACAGATCGTCGACGTCGCGCAACACCCGCGCGATGAGCGAAGCGATCTCGAACATCTCCGACTCACCCATCCCGGCCGTGGTCACCGCCGCCGTTCCGAGGCGGAGGCCGCTCGTGACGAACGGCTTCTCGGTGTCGTTCGGGATCGCGTTCTTGTTGCAGGTGATCCCGGCTTCGTCGAGGGCTTCCTGGGCGATCTTGCCGGTCACGTCGAAGGGACGCAGGTCGACGAGGAGCAGGTGGTTGTCGGTTCCACCCGACACGATGCGAAAGCCTTCGGAGGCGAGGCTCGAGGCCAGCGCCCCTGCGTTGCGGACCACGCCGGCCGCGTACTCGGCGAAGGCCGGCTGGGCTGCTTCTCGGAACGCGACGGCCTTGGCCGCGATGACGTGCATCAGCGGGCCACCCTGCAAGCCGGGGAACACCGCCTTGTCGAGCGCCTTCGCGTGCTCCTCACGACTGAGGATGCAACCGCCGCGCGGACCGCGGAGCGTCTTGTGGGTCGTGAACGTGACGACGTCGGCATACGGGACCGGGGACGGGTGCGCCCCTCCCGCGATGAGGCCGGCGATGTGCGCGACGTCGGCGATGAGCAGCGCACCGACTTCGTCGGCGATCGATCGGAACGCCGCGAAGTCGACGATCCTCGGGTAGGCGGTCGCGCCGGCGATGATCGCCTTGGGGCGCTCGGCCTTGGCCTGGTCGCGCAGCGCGTCGTAGTCGATCGTCTCGGTGGCGTCGTCGACGCCGTAGCTCGCGAAGTCGTACAGCCGACCACTGAAGTTCACGGGCGAACCGTGGGTGAGGTGACCGCCCTGGTCGAGCCGCATGCCCATGACCTTGTCACCGGGCTCGAAGAGCGCCAGGAACACCGCCATGTTCGCGTTCGCACCCGAGTGGGGCTGGACGTTGGCATGGTCGGCGCCGAACAACGCGCACACCCGATCGCGCGCGAGGTCTTCGGCCTCGTCGACCACCAGGTTGCCGCCGTAGTAGCGCTTGCCCGGGTAGCCCTCGGAGTACTTGTTCGTGAGGACCGAACCCTGGGCCGCGAGCACCGCTGGCGAGGTGAAGTTCTCGGAAGCGATCAGCTGGATGGTGGTGTTCTGCCGTTCGACCTCGCGTTCGATGATCCCGGAGATCTCGGGATCGGTCCTCTGCAGCGCAGCCATCGGTTCATCGGACATACCAAGGATTCTAGGACCTCGACCTGCTCCCGGGTGGGCCCAGCTCGGGGGGGCGTTCGCTCTGGCGCAGCAGAGCCCGGAGGGCGGCTCGGCTCCGTTCCCGTCCGGCCGCGGCGCGGGTTGCCTCGTTCAGCACGATCGCGGCCCGGAACGCGGCGGTCTGCACCTGACCGTGGTTTCGGGAGTACAAGCGCACCTTGTTGAGCACGCAGATCGTCCACAGCCGGGGTGAGACCTCGAGTTCGCCCCCGATGTGGACCGCGGTCGCATCGGGAACGTATTCGACACGGAAGCCGGCGCGCCGGGCGCGGATCGAGTAGTCGGTCTCCTCCGAGTACAGGAAGAACGACTCGTCCCACTCCCCGACCGCGTCGCGGCATTCCTTGGTGATCAACATGGCCGCGCCGGTGGCCCAGTCGACCGGGCCCGGCTGTTCGTAGCGAGCCGGATCTACGACCAGCTCGCCGAGCCACTGGATGCGTCCGGAGCGTTCACCGCCCAACACGGTCTCACCGAGGATCCGGGTCACCGAGGGGTCACGGCGGAGCGAGAGCATCGTGTTCCCGGCCTCGTCGACGAGGCGTGGAACGGTGATCCCGACCGGGCCGGGGTTCGTGGCGTCGAGCAACCGCTTGACCGATCCCGCAGCGAGCCGGATGTCGGGGTTGAGGACGAGAATCGCGCCGCGCGGTGCGGCGGCCGCGACGCCGGCGTTGATGCCGGCCGCGTAGCCCGCATTGCGACCGACCGGGACTGCCAGCACGTCGTCGCGACCTCGGAGCAGGTCGAGCGTTCCGTCGGTCGATGCGTTGTCGGCGACGACGACGTCGACCACGGGGACTCCCGCGCACGCTGCCGGGAGCGATGCGAGGAGCTCGGGAAGAAGCCCTGCGCTGTTGTACGTGACGACGACGAGCGTGACCGTGGTTTCGGACCGACCGGGCATCTGATCCTCGGGATCGTCAGGTACAGACGTACGGATCTCGGCGCACGATCCGCCAGATCGCGCCGATGCACCCCAGCAGCAACGCGACCATGCCGGTGACCATCGGATAGGCGAGCGCATCGAAGGTGTAGAACGACAGCGAACCGGCCAGGATCGACGCCGCGAGGGTCTGGGCGAGGTCCCTGGTCGAAGGCTCGACCGCGCGCCGCCGCGCGCCGCGCGCGGTCAGGAACCCGACGATGAACAAGAGGAGCAGTGCGCCGAGTCCGATGAGGCCCGTCTCGATCGTGGTCTTGAGCAACTGGTTGTCCATGGGGACCAGGCGGTACTTCTCGTCGGGGAGCAGGGTGCCGTACCCACGGCCCAGGAACGGCCGCTCGTGGATGAAGGAGAAGGCCGTGGGCAGGCGGAGCTGGCGCGCTTTGAAGCTCGGGTCGGAGGCGACGCCGGTGAACATCCCGCGCAGGGTGCCGACGAGGCCCGGCACCATGACCCGCATCGCTCCGAGGAAGATCGTGAGGAGCACGAGGGCGTTCACCCGACGGCGCCACGACCAGGGCACCGAGATGACGACCGCGGCGGCGAAGATGCCGAGGACAGCCGAGCGCGACAACGACATCGCCAGTGCCATGCTGATGAGGATCACCACGCCCCACCACAGCCGCCGCGCCTTGGGGGTGACCGCTTGGAGCGCGAAGTAGATCCCGAGCGGCCACACCATCGCGAGCACGACACCGAGCTCGATCGGATGCGAAGCGGTCACCGTGATGCGCCGGAATCCGGTGCGGATCTCGTCGGCGAGTCCGGCGTTCGCGACGAGGCCCGGGAACTTGATGTACTCGGCGATGTCGAAGGCGAGGAAGAACTGCACCAGCCCGAACAACGACAGCACCCCCGTCATGAAGACGAGTCGGCGGAGCAACACCTCCAACCGATCGAAGCGGTCGATGCCGTCGGCGCCGATCAGCGCGATCCCGACGAACGACAGCAGCGCGATCAACGCGCGGTCTGCGTTGTTCATCTCGTCGAGCGTCGTGAACCGGGTGGTGAATGCGATGATGTAGGTGAGCAGTGCGACGGCGAGGTAGATGCAGATCACGATCCGCACCGGCTGGTACCCCTTCGCGAGTCCCGTCCCCGGGACCACGCGTCCGTAGCACCACCACGCGAGCGCGCCGAGGCCGACGATCGTCGCAGGCGTTCCCGCACCGCCGAGAGCCTCGACGATGAGGCGCGACGGGATGCAGATCATGAGCACGACGAAGAGTGAGAGGAGCGCGACCACGTCGATGCGCCGGTGCCGGCGGGTCGAACCGGTCGGCATATCGGGCCCCGGGCCCGGCCGGAGTGTGACGCCCACTTCGGTCTCGGGCAGAGCCGGCGTGGGAGGTGGCGACATGGGAGGTGACGACATGGGAGGCGGAACCGACGGCACTAGGAGCCGACGCGACCCGACCTGCGCTGACCGGCGGACACCGGCTTGGGTCGGCTCTCTTCCGGTCGATCACTCTCCGGCCGGTCACCCTGCCGAGGATCGCGCTTCGGTGGGTCGTCCTGCGGCGGGTCGTCGAGCGCCGCCGAGGCTTCGTCGAGGTCGGGAAGCGCGGGCCGCCTGGGCTTGCCGCCGTTCGCGGCCTGGTCGGGAAGAGCGATCCGGTCGAGGAGCGAAGCCTTCGCCCGCCGGGACACCGCGAGCGACTCGGCGAGGAAGGTCCCACCGAGCGTGATCGCGATCCCGAGCCCGAAGGCAGCGGCGGCGGCGCGCAGCTTGCCGCCCGACTGCGGGGTTGCCTGCTGGGCTGTCGTGAGCGGCGAGATCGTCACGAGGTCGAGCGGGTCGACCGGGGTCTCGACCACTCCGATCCGTTCCGTCTGACGCTCGTTCAGCGTGTCGTCGACCTGTGCGATCAAGTCGCGCAACGTCGCCAACGCATCGTCGGGGGTGCGCGCCGTCGTGGTGAGTTCCATGATCGTGCTGCGGTTCTCCGCGTTGAGCAGGACCTCGTACGACGCCCCGGGGTGGGGATCGAGGAGCTCACCCTGCAACTTCGGATCGTCCATCGTTCGCGCCGTGATGTTCGCCAGGTTCAAGACGTCGCCACCCGCGCACCAGGGGTTCGTCGGACACACCACCGCGCTCTCGCCGTCGGTCGACAGACGCGATGGCGGTTGGATGAGCACGAGCGAAGCCTTCGCGGTGTAGTTCGATGACGCCGACGTGTACGAGTAGTACGTCCCCGCGAACGTCAGCAGCAACAGCGGGACCGCGACATACCAGCGACGCAGGATGACCTTGCACGCGTCGATGAAATCCACAGCAGCCCTCGCCTCAGTCTTCGACGGGAATGGACCGGATCGCTACCGTCTGAAGACCACTGAGGGTAGCAGTGGCCGACCCGGCAAACGGCGCGCGGACCGGCGGTTCGTTGTGCAGATGTTGTGAACTTCCCGTGGTAGCGAGCAGGTCGCGCCCGGGCGTAACCACGCTCCGTGACCGAGGGATCGCGCTCACTACTGCGACGCCGTTCGGCCCAGGCCGACGAGGTCGGCGAGGATCTCGGCCTTGCTGTCCCATGAGTCGGGCTCCACCGTGGCGCGCCGCTCGACCGCGGTCGACGGGCCGCCGGTCGCGAGGGCACGTGCGACCGACGGGGTGAAGTCGTCGGGGTCGGTGACCGCGGTGACGAGGGGGTGGTACCGCTCCAGTTCGGGGAAGTCGATGCTCACGATCGGGAGCCCCAGCGCCAGGTACTCCTTGAGCTTGATCGGGTTGCACGCCTCGATCCAGTCGTTCTGGAGCCAGGGCATGATCCCGACGTCGAAGCCCCTGCCGTAGCGGGGAACGTCTTCGTACGGCTGCATGCCGAGGAAGTGGACGTTCGGGCGCGCGAGGAGTCCGTCAATGGGAATGGTTGCACTGCCGACGAGCACGAGCTGCGCGTCGGGCAAGCCGCGGGCGACGCTCTCCAGCAGCGTGAAGTCGACCGTCAGCGGCTCGAGGACTCCGAAGTACCCGATCCGAGGATGCGGAATGGCTGCCATCTCCGGGGGCTCGGGCGCGGCGGGATCCGGTCGGAACAGCTCGAGATCCACACCGTGGTCGAGGAAGAAGGCGCGCTCCCCTGTCGCATCGCGCTCGTCGTCCATCAACGCGTGACTGACGTAGAGCACGTGGTCGGCGCGGCGGAGGAGCTGCCGCTCCAGGCCGCCGATGAGCTCGGAGTCGGCTTCGTCGAACGCGGAGTGTCGATCGGCGCGGTTGTACACGAGCGTCGAACGCGGCATCGACTCGACGACCTCCCACGCCGTCGGCACGGTCACGAACATGACCGGCCGCGTGATCCCGACTCGCCGCATCGCTCGACGCACCTGCGCACGGATCGACGATGTGTTGAGCGCACGTACCCGTGGGTCACCGAGCGGCACGGTGATGGGTGACAGCACGTGAAAGTTCGGGAGCTCCGGGACCGGTGCCTGCAGGCCACGCGTGAAGCTGTGCAGCTTCCGGGCGATCCTCCGGGCCGGTTGGGTCGACCGACCGGGCATCGGCATCCGCATGCCGATGCTGTTGACGAGCAGCACCGGGCATTCCTCGGCGAGTCGCAGCATGAGCTGGACCTCGGAGTGCGCGCGGCTGTGGTACCACCAGTCCTGGCCCGCGAAGCAGACGATGCCGTCGGGCGGGCCGCTTGCTGCCGACCGGTCAGAGCTCATCGAGGCCGGTCAGAGCTCATCGAGGAACGCGCGTTCCGCAGCGGTGCGGGCGGTCGGCTCCTTGCGCAGCACTGCACCGACCTTGAGTCCACCCGTCTGCAACCTCACGATCGGCTCGGGCCCGAGCGCCGACGGCAGCACGCCCATGTGTCCGGCACCGGGCGCATCTACGGGCCAGCACGCGACGCCGGCGCGAGCCATGTGGTCGCGGTCGACGTCGCCCCAGAACTGGGCGACGACGGCGCCGGGCGCGGCCGCGGCCAGCCGACGTGCGTCGGCTCCGGTGAACACCGGCGCGCCTGTGGGGCGGAGGGCGACGACCACGGCGTCGAGATCGGTCGCGTAGGTACCAGGGGCCACGGTGGCTTCTTCGACCGCCGCGCCCGCCGACCTGAGACCTTCGTGGAGGTACCCGGCGAACGGGTTGTCGCACACCACCAGGACCCGGCTGTGGCGCACTGCGATCCCGGCGTCGGTGAGCTGCTTCACCGCCATCGGTCCGAGGTAGTTGAACACGTCGACGGCAGGGTTGCGCTCGTTGGTCCCCGCCGTGCGGACACCCCGCGACCGGAGCGCAGCGATGTCGACGTCGACCCGACCCGCATCGAGCTCCCAGGCCTCGAACATCAGGGGGACGACCGCGTCGGGTCGCATCCAACCGATCATCTCGGCGTCGAGCGGACGCAGGTGCCCGGAGTTGGTGATGATGTCGGCGGCGCCAACGAGCGCGGGCGTCTTCTCGGTGACGATCTCGATGCGATCGGCCATGCCGGCGCGGTCGGCGAGATCGAACGTCAGGGCGGTCACGTCGGCGACGGAGCCGTACTGGGTGTCGCGACTCAGCGCCAAAACCCGCGCCGCGCCGCCGATGGCCGCCACGACGGGCGTGACAACGTAGGCGCCGGTGGCCGCCTCGGTGAGCACGGTGGCACCGGCGAGGTCGAGGTCGCACTCGGCGACGGCTCGGCGCACGAGCCGCAGGAGGCGTTCCGGGTGGAGGCCCGGAGGGCGGCTCCCCGGCGCTGGGGCCGGCGTGGCCGCCGTCGATCCGGACATGGACCGAAACGTTACCGTCGGGCCGCGGCGCTCCCGAACAGGCCGGAACTCGATCATCCGGCGACTAGCGTGATCGGGTCGGCGCCGAGCCGACCCGACGGCCGCGTTGATTCGACGGGAACGTGACGGCACACGACGAGGGCGACGAGACAGCCGGCGAGCGCGACGGCATCGGCCTGACGCCCGAACCGGGTCTCGGCGGCCAGATGCGCAGAGGTCTCCGGTGGAGCCTGTTCAGCACAGTGCTCGCGAAGCTCGTCTTCCCGCTCACGGGAATCGTCCTCGCGCGCATCCTCACGCCCAAGGACTTCGGGATCTTCGCGGTCGCGTTGATCGCCATGAACGGCTTGAACAGCATCAACGAGTTGGGTGTGACCTATGCGGTGGTGCGCTGGCCGGGCGACCTGCAGGTCGCAGCCCGGACCGCCACCACGATCGCGATCACCGCGAGTGTGCTCATCTTCATTCCCTGCTTCGTGGCGGCGCCGTTCTTCGCGAGTGAGCTCAACACGCCTGAGGCCACCGGAGTCCTCCGCCTCCTCGCGCTCGGCGTGATCATCGACGGCATCGCGTCGGTCCCGATCGGTCTTCTCACCCGCGGTTTCCGCCAGGATCGGCGTGCGTTCGCCGAGTGGTCGGGCTTCACCGTATCGACTGCGCTCACCATCGGCCTCGCGATCGCCGGCTTCGGCGCGTGGAGCCTCGCGTGGGGTCGCCTCGCCGGCAACGCCGTGAACTGCACGATGCTCTACATCCTCACCCCCGATCGACCTCGGCCCGGCTGGGACGGAGCGGTCGCCAAGGATCTCCTGCGGTTCGGGGTCCCGCTCACCGGATCGAGCTTCCTGGTGTTCGCGATGCTGAACGTCGACTACCTCGTGGTCGGCCGTGAGCTCGGGACTGTGGCACTCGGTTACTACACGCTCGCTTTCCAACTCTCGAGCTTCCCTTGGAACACGCTCTCGACCGCGGTTCGCCCCGTTGCGGTGCCCGGCTTCGCTCGGTTTCAGGACGACACCGCACACCTGCGCGAGGTGTTCCTCCGGTGGTTCCACCTCTTGATGTCGGCGACCGTCCCGTTGTGCACGCTGCTCGCCGTTCTCGCGCTCCCGCTGATCACGGTCGTCTACGGGGCGAAGTGGCGGCCGGCCGCGTCCGTCCTCGTGTTCCTCGCGGTCCTCGGTGGCGCACGCGTCGCGATCGACTTCTGTTACGACCTCTTCGTCGCCGTCGGCGAGTCGAACGTGCTCGTCCGGATCCAGGCCCTGTGGCTCGTCCTGCTCATCCCGGCCCTGACGGTCGGAGCCCGCCAGGACGGCATCCGGGGCGTGGGCATCGCGCACGTGATCGTGGCGGTCGGAGTCATCTTCCCCATCTACCTCTTCACCCTCGGTCGTCGTCACATGATCCGACCGCGTTTGGTGATCGCGGCGTTGGCCCGGCCCCTGCTCGGTGGACTCGTGGCGGCGGCCGCCGGGGTCGCGTGCTTGTCGTTCGCGGGTAGCGACTTCGGTGAGCTCGTGGCGGGCGGGCTGGCGATCGTGGTGGTCTACGGCCTGCTCGGCGTGTCGATCCGCGAGGTGCGATCGCTCCCGCAACTCTTCGGACGGGGTGGACTCGGCCCGGGCGACGACGCGGCACCCGCTTCGTGATGCCGAGGGCGAGCGAGTTCAGCTGAGTCGGAGGCCCTCGCCGTCGGCGAGATAGGCGCGTCCGCACGCCTCGCAGCGCAGATCGTCGGTGAGGCGGGTCCCACACTCACACATCCACCCGATCCGACGCGCCGGGTTGCCGACCACGAGCGCGTGGCGATCGACGTCGCGCGTGACCACTGCGCCGGCACCGACGAACGCTTGCTCGCCGATCGTCGTCCCGCACACGATCGTCGCGTTCGCGCCGATGGTTGCACCGCGACGCACGTGCGTCGCCAGGAGTTCGTCGGCCCCCTTCTTCACCGATGCGCGTGGCATCAGGTCGTTGGTGAAAACCATGTTCGGGCCGAGGAACACATCGTCGTCGACCGTTACGCCGTCCCACACGAGCACGGCGTTCTTGACCGTGACCCGGTCACCGATCCGCGCGCCACCTTCGACGAACACGTGATCGCAGATGTTGCAATCGGCACCGATGATGGCACCCGGGAGCACGTGGGCGAAGGCCCAGACCCGCGTGCGGGCGCCGACGGTGTCGCTCTCACACAGCGCCTGGTCGTGCACGAAGGGAGCGTCGGGAGCAGGTGCGGTCACACCAGTGCTTTCTCGAGGGCGTCGACGACCCGCTGCTGCTGTTGCTCGGTGATCTCGGGGAACAACGGGAGCGACAAGATCTCGCGGGCTGCCCGCTCGGCTTCGGGGAAGTCGCCGGGTTCGTGGCCGAGGTCGCGGAAGGCCCCCTGCAGGTGGACAGGGATCGGGTAGTGCACCCCGGCACCGATGCCGGCGTCGTGCAGCGCGGCCAGCACGGCATCGCGCCGCGGGACCCGCACCACGTAGAGGTGCCAGACGTGCTGGTTCCCCGGCACGGTCGCGGGCAGGGAGACGCCGGCGACGTCGCCCAAGAGCGTGTCGTAGCGGCGGGCGGCGGCCCGCCGCGCTTCGTTCCCCGCGGCGAGGCGCGCGAGCTTGGCTCGCAGCACCACGGCTTGCAGCGTGTCGAGGCGCGAGTTGAACCCGAGCTCGGGGTGTTCGTACTTGGCCTCGCTGCCGTGGTTGCGCAGGCTGCGGAGACGCCGGTCGATCTCGGCGTCGCGGGTGAGGACGGCGCCCGCCTCCCCGTACGCACCCAGGTTCTTGCCCGGGTAGAAGCTCGTCGCGGCGGCGACACCGACTGTCGAGGGTCCCGCGCCGTCGTGGGTCGCGCCCTGGCACTGCGCAGCATCCTCCACGATCAGCGGGCCGTCGGCACCGAGGTGCGCGTGGAGCGCGTCGACGGGTGCGAGCTGGCCGAACAGGTGCACCGGGACGATCGCGCCGGTCGAGGGACCGATCCGGTCCACCGCGGCGTCGACGTCGATGAGCTGGAACTCGGGATCGCAGTCGACGAGCACCGGTGAAGCCCCGGCGCGCACGACCGCCTCGGCCGTGGCGATGAAGGTGTTGGCCGGGAGGATGACCTCCGCTCCCTCACCGACGCCGACGGCTCGCAGCGCGAGCTCCACCGCGTCGGTGCCGTTGCCGACGCCAACGCAGTGCGGCGCGCCCGAGAACTCGGCGAACTCGCGCTCGAACGCGTCGACCTCGTCGCCGAGGACGAACGCAGTGCGCTCGAGCACCGACGCGAAGCCGGCGGCGACCTCATCGGCGACGGCGGCGTGCTGTGCCTTCAGATCGACGAGCGGAATGTGCTCCACGTCAGCGTGACCTCTCTGCGAGCTCGGCGGTCTTGGCGATCTCGGCGACGGCGTTGAAGTCTTCGCCGGCTTCGCGGCCCCGCCAGCGGTCGAGCCGTTGTCGGACCTTGTAGCCGAGAACTTGAGTCGCGGTGCGGGTGCCCTCGGTCACCAACGTCGCCTTGCGCGTGTGGTGCGCGAGCCACTCCCGGTAGAGCTGTTCCTGGCGTGCTCCGGCGGCGACGAGACTGAAGCGCTCCTCGACGAAGGTCCGGGCGAAGGCTCCCATCTCGGCACGGCGGTCGGGATCCAGGAGGAGAGGGCGGAGCAGCGCGGCGAGCGCGTCGGGTCGGCGGTCCCCGTCGCCGAGACCGTAGAAGCCCTGCCAGAGGAAGGTTTCGACCGTCTCCGGGGTCAGGGGCAACGCGAAGCCGAGCTCGCCGAGGACGACGAGAGGCTTCGCGAATGCCATCGCCCGGAGCGCCGACCCGCCCATGCCGAGCAGGACGTCGCCGGCCGCGTACGCCGGCCGCGGGTCGGCGAGCTCCCCGGTGAGCGTCACCGTGTCGGCACCGGTCGCGGCATTGACATCGCACGCGACGGCCTCGAGATGCGCGCGCGCCGGGCCGTCGCCGACGACCACCAGGCGCACGCCCGTGTCGGCCGCCAAAAGTTCCACCGCTCGCATCGTGCGTTCGAGGCCTTCGAGCTTCAGGTCGGCCGCCAGCCGCGACACGAGCACGACGGTGGGTCGGTCGTCGAGTCGGTACTGCGCACGAAACCCGGATGGGTCGATCCCCGGATGGTTCGACACCGTGTCGACGGGCGGCTCGATCACGCGGACCGGGCCGCGGCGATTCGGCCGGGTCGCGGTCGCGATCTGCTCGGTTCCGACGATCAGCGGCACCGAAGCCGGGATGAACGGCGCGACCGACATCGACATCACCGTGCACCCCACGGTCACGCCGTCGCAGAGCAGGGGTCCGTAGAACCCTTCGAGGCACGGCGGCCACTCGTAGCCGTGGACGATGTCGATGCGCTCACGGGCGCAGAGATCGCGCAGCGCCCGGGCGATGGGGATCGAGGGCCGCTTCTTGTGCCGGGGTGCGAGCACCAGCGGGAGTCCCAGTTGCGCGACGGTCTCGCCGAGCGGACCGGGCTCGGCCGCGAAGACCGTCACCTCGTGGCCCCGGTCGCGGACGGCGCCGGCGAGCTCGATGGCGTTGAGCTGGCTCCCACCGACCGTCATCGCGTGGGGATAGACGACGACGCGCATGGTCCGGCGGTCGATCAGGCGGAGCCGGCAGCCGCACGGACGGCGGCGACGACCCGCTCGTGCTGACCATCGGTCATCTCGTGGAACAACGGGAGGATGAGGGATCGGCTCGTGAGGCGCTCCGTGACCGCCAGCGGGGCATGCTCGGTGTCGGCGTAGGCCGGTTCGAGGTGGGAGGCCATGATCCCCCGCCGGGCCGAGACACCCTGGTCGAGCAACGACTGCAGGAGCTCGTCGCGGGTCATCGGGAACTCGTCGGCCAACTCGATCCAGCACGACTGGTAGTTGGTCCGGCCGTAGGGAGGATCAGCGATCATCCCTGCGAGCGGAAGATCGGTGAGTCGCGACCGATACGCCTCCGCGAGCTCGCGACGACGGGCGACGATGGCATCGAGACGATCGAGCTGCACGAGTCCGATCGCGGCCTGCACGTCGGTCATGCGGTAGTTGAACCCGACCTCGTCGTAGCCTTCGAGCACGACGTTGCTGCTCGCGTGGCGGGCGGCCGCGCTCAACGACATCCCGTGTTCGCGCAGCCGGCGCGATCGCTCGGCCCAGGCCTCGTCCGTGGTCACGAGCATCCCGCCCTCACCCGTGGTGATCACCTTGCGGGGATGGAACGAGTAGGCCGCGAGATCCGAGTCGGCGCCGATCGGACGGTCGCGGTACACCGAACCGATCGCGCACGCCGCATCCTCGACGACCACGATCCCGGCGGGATCGCAGAGCGCGTGCACCGCGTCGAGGTCGGCCGGCGTGCCCACCTGGTGGACGAGCACCACGGCTCGGGTCCGGGGCGTTCGCACCGCGTCGATCGTCGCAGCGGTGAGGTTGAGCGTCGACGCTTCCACGTCGGCGAAGACCGGGGTGGCGCCGACGTAACGCACGACGTTCGCGGTGGCGATGAACGACAACGAGGGAACGATCACCTCGTCGCCGGGGCCGACGTCGGCGACGACGAGCGCGAGGTGCAGGGCCGTGGTGCACGACGACACGGCCACGCCGAACGGTGCCTCCACCTTCGTCGCGAAGGCGCGCTCGAACTCGGCGACGCGCGGGCCCTGGGCGACCCAACCGGAACTGACCGCAGCCGCGGCTGCTTCGGCCTCCTCCGGGCCGAGCCACGGCCGCATGACCGGGATCAGCGTGGTGTCGGTGCTGGTGGTCGTCATGTCGCCACGTTTGCGGGAGCCTGTTCGCTCTGCCACCACTCGACGAGACGGCGGAGCCCTTCGTCGAGGGACACCTCGGCGGCGAAGCCGAGATCGGCCTCGGCGCGGGACGTGTCGGCAAGCCGACGCGAGACGGCGTTCACCTTGCGCTCGGGTCCGTATTCGGGCTGGAGGTCAGAACCCATGACCCGCAGCAGCGCGTGCGCGAGATCGTTGAGGCTCGTCTCCTGACCGCTCGCGATGTTGTAGATGCGATCGGTGACCGGCGACTCGGCCGCGAGCACGTTGGCCCGGGCGATGTCGTCGACGTAGACGAAGTCCATGGTCTGGTTCCCGTCGCCGAGGATCAGCGGCGGTTGCCCGGCGAGGATCCGCTCCATCCAGCGGACGAGCACCTCGGTGTACACCCCGTGGATGTCCATCCGGGCTCCGTAGGCGTTGAAGTACCGCAACGCCACGTAGTCGAGTCCGTACATGTCGTGGAAGCTGCGCAACATGCCCTCGTTGAAGACCTTGGCTGCACCGTAGAAGGTGGTGTTGGCGTAGGGGTGGTGGTCTTCGCCGGTCGGGAACTCGGTCGCGAGGCCGTACACCGAAGCCGACGACGACGCGATGACCTTGTCGACCTTCGCCGCCACCGCGGCTTCGAGCACGTTGTAGGTCGCGTCGACCAGCACCTCGAGCGCGAGCCGCGGTTCCTCGGCGCACTGGGTGATGCGGATCGCCGCGAGGTGGAAGCACACGTCGATGCCGTCCATCAGGTCGTGGACCAGCGCCGCGTCGCGCAGGTCGCCCTCGACGAACGTCACCGGGTACCGGCTCATCGCCGCGTCGAGGTTCGCCATCCGTCCACGCACGAGGTTGTCGACGACGACGATCTCGGCCGGTTCGAGGTCGACGACACGGTCGGCGATGGTCGAGCCGATCATGCCCGCTCCACCCGTGATGAGAACGCGTTTGCCCTGGATCACCGATCACCCTTCAGCGGGACGGTCGCACCGTCGTTGGCGAGGCTCTGTTGTGCCGCCTCGAGAATCTCGAGCACCCGCAGACCGGCGTAGCCGTCGGTGAGGGGGACGCGGTGCTCGCGGATCGCGCCCGTGAACTCTCTCACGACGCCGCGTAGTGCTTCCGACTCAGGCAGCGCCGGCGCCACGAGATCGCCGGTGCGGTAGGAGATCAACGCCGTGTCACGTTCCTCGGGCGACGCGGAGTCGGCCCGCAGGTCGACACCCTTGTCGTACATGCTCAGCCGCTGGGTCGGGTGTAGGTCGTCCCACACGAGCATCCGGGCCGAGCCACCGACGATCATCGTGCGGATCTTGGTGGGACTCAACCAGTTCACGTGCGCGTGTGCGATCGCATCGCCCTCGAGCGGGAGCGTGAGGTACCCGACGCAGTTCTTGCCCGCGCCGATCGGGTCGGCGCCCTGGGCTCCGACGCCGACCGGGCGACGGTCGGACGGGAGGATGAAGTCGAGGATCGAGAGGTCGTGGGGCGCGAGGTCCCAGAAGACGTCGACGTCGGGCTGGACGAGACCGAGGTTGATGCGAACCGAGTCGACGTACTGGACGTCGCCGAGGATGCCGCCCTCGACGAGCTCGCGGATCCGCCGGACCACCGGGGTGTAGCAGAAGGTGTGATCGCACATCAGCACCCGTTCTGCCTCAGCAGCCAGGTCGACCAACGTGCGACCTTCCGCGACCGACGGCGCGAGTGGCTTCTCGACCAGGACGTGCTTGCCGGCGGCGAAGGCGGCCGCGGCCACCGACACGTGTGTCGCCGCGGGGGTGGCGATCGCGACCGCCTCGACTGCGGCATCCCCGAGCACCTCGTCGAGCGAATCGGTGACTCCCAGTGTGCTGTACCGTCCCACCGCCCGGCGGGCCCGGTCGAGGTCGAGGTCGCAGACCCAGCGCAGGTCACACGACGGGTGAGCCGAGAAGTTCCGGATGAGGTTGGGCCCCCAGTAGCCGGCTCCGACGACGGCGACTCCCACAGGGTTCGTATCGAACATGCCCAAAGGGTAGGAGAAGGAACGGAGCCGGCGGAACGCGGGCGCGGGAGACGACCCGGTGAGCGGTCGAGCCGGCGCAGTGGATTCGACCAGAAGTCCACGTGACGCTCAGCGGTACGGCATCACGCAGCGTGTCCCGACGGTGGTCAGGTGCCCTGTTGGACCGAGGGGGACCAGGCCCGGGGCACGAGCAGCTCGGGCTGGCCCGTGCCGTCGGCCGGGACGGTCCAGGTGTTGGTCTCCGCGGTACCCGATTGCGACTTCGGGAGGCCGAAGAGCACGTTCTCGTCGTCGAACCACTCCACCTGATCGTCGACGTTGCGGTTCTCCGAGAGCTCGACGTCTTCGCCGGTTCGGAGATCGCGGACGTGGAGCCGCCACTCGACGCTCAGCGCGTCGCCGATGCGCTTCTTGTACGCGATTCGGGTTCCATCGGGTGAGAGGGAGGGGCATTCGATTCCCTCGTCGACGACCTTCGCGGAACGCTCGGAGACCTTGCCCTTGATGAGGTAGATCTGGCCGTTGGTCTGGAGGGTCGCGTAGAACGTGTCGGAGTCGGGCGCGAACGTCACTCCCCAGTAGTTGCGATCGACGGCGTCCACGACCGCGCCGTCGTCGGTGACCTCGAAGTCCTCGAGGTTCCCGAGGAGCTCCCCGCTCCCGAGATCAACGAAGATGGTGCGGGTCGAGAAGGAGCTCCCGGCGTACGAGTCTCCGCTCACGAACACCGTCATCGCCGCGAGGTCGCCGTCGGGCGCGACGCGTGCCCGGCTGGGAAGACCCGGGAGGTCGAACTCGTGGGTCATTCGGAACTTCTCGTCGAAGACGAGACCCCCGTAGGTCGTGATCACCCCACGATCTGCGGTGAGGCAGATCCCGCGTCTTCCGGCCATGTCGACCCGCTCGCACGAGAGCGGGGTGACCGCGCGGGGACCGTCGGGAGCATCGATCGGGACCACCGAGACCTTGCCGTACGTATCGCCGTACGCGGTGCTGCGAAAGAGCATGTTGGGCTCCGAGACGAAGGCGTCGAGCTCCGACCGATCCGCCACCGAGACCTTCTTCGCGTTCCGCTCCTCCGCGTTGGAGCGGTCGCGGGCGTAGAGCAGGTAGCCCGCGCCGACCGCGAGGCACACGATCGCCAGTGTCGCGAATCCGATGATGCGATTGCGGGTGGGCACAGCCTCAGATCCTACGGGTGCGTGTACGCCCCCGGCGCGCGCAGGCCGAGGAGCCGCACGAAGGCGTCGGCACGGGCGTCCCAGCTGTGATCCGCTGCGAGCGCCCGCCGCGCCGCCACGAGCTCCGGAGTCCGTGGCTCGGCCAGCGCGGCCTCGACCGCGGCGGTGAACGCATCCGGACCCGACGCGATCCGAACGAGGTCGTGGTCGAGTGATCGGACAGACGGCAGGTCGGTGGCGACGACGGCACGTCCGGCTGCGAGGTACTCGAGCGTCTTCAAGGGAAAGCTTCCACGGTTGAACGCGGTGTCGGGATACGGCGTGATGCCGACGTCGATCGCCCGCAGGTACGACGGGAGCTCCGAGAACACGCGCGCACCGACCCACTGCACGTTCGGTCGCGCGATCAGGCGGTCGAGCTGGTCGGTCTCGAACGACGGCTGGCGGGGTCCGACGAGGAGCAGGGAGAGATCGCGCGTTGCGAGCGCTTCGAGCAGCGTGATGTCGATGCGGTTCGAGAGGTGGCCGACGAGACCGACGACGGGAGCGCTGAGCGTCACGTCGGCGGGGAACGGGAGCTCGTCGACATCGGCGAAGGCCGCGACGTCGACACCGTTGGGGATGACCTCGACCGACCGACCTGGCGCACGCCACTGCTCCGCCAGGTGCTCGGACACGACGACGACCCGATCGGCCCGCTCGAGGTTCCGGGCCTGCTGCCGGGCGAGCCGCGCGGCCGAGTCGCCCATGAGCTCGGCTCCCGCGACGAAGTCGTCGGTGCCGTAGAAGACCGACACGGCTTCGTCGGCCGCGCCGAGCAGGTCGTGACAGGTGGCGAGGATCAGGGCGTGAGCCGATCCGGCGAGCGCGTCGAGCGCGTCGGCGACCGCGCGTCGCACCCGGAAGTCGTTCACGCGGTGGAGCACCGCCCGGGTCGAGCCCGGTGCTCCGAAGGGCGTCACCCGAGCGAGGCCCGGGGCCGCGAGGGAGAGATCACCCGCGGCGACACTCGGGAAGTGTCCACGCCAGATCGGAGGATCGACGTAGACGACCGGCGCCGCACGCGTCAGCCGTTCGGCGATGTGCTGATCAGTTCCCCGGTTGCCGTCCCACGGAGTCCCGGCGCAGTAGACGATCGCGCCGGACCAGTCTCCGGGGAGGCGGTTCACGAACCGGCGGCCGATTCGCCCGTGAGCACCGTGAGGTCGACCGCGGGACGTGCGTCGCGGTTGCGACGAGGGAGCTGGAGGAGACGACCGAGTACGGCCTGGGCCGTTCCCAGCATGATCGCGAGGTCGAGACCGACCGACCAGTTCTCGACGTAGAAGAGGTCGAGCCGACGGTAGACCTCGAACTCGGGGTTGTCGCGACCCTCGACCTGCCACAGGCCGGTGATCCCGGGCGTGACGTCCTGGCGACCGAGCAACTCCTCGTCGAACTGCTCGACCTCGTGCGGCAACGCCGGACGGGGGCCGACCAGGCTCATCTCACCCCGGAGCACGTTGATCAGCTGGGGCAGCTCGTCGACGCTGGTGCGCTCGAGGATGTGACCGACGCGGGTGCGCCGCGGGTCGCGCTCGAGCTTGAACAGGGGTCCGTTGCGCTGGTTGTCGAGCGACAGATCGACGAGCTGCTCTTCGGCGTCGATGACCATCGTGCGGAGCTTCAGGAGCGTGAACGGCACACCGTCGCGCCCGACTCGGGTCTGACGGAAGAACACCGGACCGCGATCGTTCAGCTTGATCGCGATCGCGCTCGCCAACAGGATCGGGCTCATCAGCACGAGCATCAGACCCGACACGGAGACGTCGATACACCGCTTGACCCAGCGCTGCCACGGTGCAAGCGACTGCTGCTCGAGGTAGTACAGCGGCTCGTGCGCGAGCGGCAATGAGCGGATGCGACGATGGTCGATGCCGCGCAGACCGCTGGAGAGGTGGACGTGCACCTTGTGGCGCAGGAGCACGCGCGTCATCCGGTTCAGCTCCTCCGACGGCACGTCACTCGTTGCGACGATGACCCCGTTGGCGCCGGCGCGTTCGAGCACGGGCAGAACGTCGTCGAAGTCGCCGCCGAGGGCGACCTTCGAGCTCCACGCGCGCAGGTCTGACGCCGGACCGACCACACCTGTGACCCGGAACCCGAGCTCGGGGTGGTGATCGAGCAGGCGGTAGAGCTCGGCGGCTTCGGGACCGGCGCCGACGAGGACGACGGGACGGCAGAACCGTCCGTTCGTGCGGCCACGCCGCAGCCACGCGCCGTAGACACCACGGGCGAGCGCGAGCAACACGAAGCAGAGGAACGCGCCGAGCACCGCTCGTAGGATCGACAGTTCGGTTGCGAGCTGGCCGGCCGCGACGAGCGCGATCACTCCCGAGAGCGTCGACGCGCGGGCGAGCCGAGCGGTCTCGACTGCTCGCACACCGCACACCCGTGCGAGGTAGAGACGCTGCGACGCGATGACGAGGACCGAAGCAACGGTGATGACCGCGAGCTCGATGAAGAACGCTGACGGCCGTCCGCTCATCGACCGCGTGAACTCACCCGGCACGAGCAGCGTGATCAACCACGCGACCGTGACCGCGCAGACGTCGAGACCCAGGAGGATCCAACGCAACGACCGCACCGCAACCGGCGCGTCGTCGGGAGCGCTCGCCGAGTGAAGCTTGCGATTCGAGGGCCCGGTCGTCCGACCGGCCGCCTCCGCGGCGCGGGCGCGACGACTCCCGTTGCGTACCGTTACTCCGTCCATGGATCCCGCCTCTCGCAACGTTCAGCCGCCGCGTCTCATGCGTTCACTGCCGTCGCCGTCGGAGTGGGCCGCTCGAAACGATTTCTTCCCAAAGGTAACCCCTTGGGGCATCGGGGAGCAACGCCGCCAGATGGACTGGTGGCGAACACTCCCGTTCCACACGGCGGATAATACCGGTTCGCCGGCCGAAAAGGCGTGAGGCATCGGGCTCACCGTGCGGGTCTGAAGCATGTCCGGAGTGGAGTCGGTCAGACCGACTCGGCCACTCGGCTCTTCCGGGACTGGAGCACGAGGAGACCACCCACCGCGAGGGCTCCGCCACCGATCGCCGCGAGTGCCGCGACATCGCCGCCGGTGAAGGGCAGTTCGCCCTTGACCTGCGTCTTGCCGGCCACCTCGACCCCACGGTTCGCGCCGGAAGAGCTCACGGCACCCGGGTCGTCGGTCACGGTGCTGGTGCTGCCACCGTCGGGGTACTCGGCCGCGACGGCCGCCGAGGCGGGCGCGAGCACGCCGACCGCCACGATACCTGTGGCTGCCAATTTCCAGAAGAGCTGCTTCATCCTGATCGCTCCATGCGTTTGCGTCGGACCCGAGCCCGGGTCTCGTCCGATCGACGGCCCCGAGCCTGGTGCAGCTCGATCCCCCGTGGATTCAGAGTACCGATGCCGCCTATGAGCCATTCGGCCCACTCGGCACATCCCTGTAGCCCCCCTCGTACCCCGAATCCGACGGGCTAATCACCAGGTCACGGTGTGTTCCTCGCCATCAGCCCAGCCGCCCGCCGGGCCGCTCCACTCCACGCCCGGCACCCGGGCCGTCGGCTCGACCTC
>JBBRHS010000002.1:0-25340 GCA_038222385.1 Acidimicrobiia bacterium | reverse complement strand
GAGGTCGGCCACGATCACGAGCGCGAGGTAGGTCCACTGGATCTTGCGCCGCTGCCGGTCGCCGGCCGTCCGGGCCCGGCGGGCGCTGATCGCGAGCCCCGCGGCGCCGACCACGATGCCGTAGAGCACGAGCATCGTGAGCGGATCCGATGCCGTGAGCAGACCGACCACCGCGCCGCCGGCCACCGCTATCGCACCGAACGTCCGGACCGTGCCCGTCTCGAGCCGGAGATCGGGCAGCGAGGCGAACAGCAGCGCGACGAGGCCGACGGTCGCGCCGACGAGTCCGGCCGCGGCGGCATCGGCCCCCGCGGACGCGGCGCCGACCGACGCGCCCGCCCCGACCCCCACGAGCAGGAGCATCCGGCCGGCGACGCCGGCCCGGAGCGAGAACAGTCCCGCGAGCGCCCACCCGCTGGCGATCGCAGCGGCGGCAAGCATGTTCGGTGTCATCGTCTTCTCATTCCGACCGCAACACGTCCGCCGGTTGAATACGGGCGGCCCGACGACCCGGCCCCGCCGCCAGCAGGTTGGCGACGACGAGTGCGACAGGGATCACGAACAGGGTGGCCACGAGGGCCAGTGGCGGGACGTACACGAACGGGAAGCTGTCGGCCAGCCACTGCCATACGCCGCGACCGAAGGCCACACCCAACGGCACACCGACGGCGAGACCGATCACAACGAGCAATGTGGCCTGCCACGCGATGGCGATCCGGGACTGCCGACGGGTGAAGCCGAGCGCGCGCAACACCGCGAGCTCGTGGCGGCGTCGCCGCACCGTGGTCACGAGCGCGTGCGCGAGCGTCGCGACCGCGAGAAGCGCGAGGAACACCCCGAGCACCAGGGGAAGTGAGTACATCTCGCGGAGCGACTGGACATCGGCTGGGAGCACGGCTGGCTCGGGAAAGATCCCCCGTTCCTCGAGTGCACCCGTCACCTCCCGGACTTCACCCCCCGGGGCCCACCGGAGGAGGAGCGCGTCGAAGCCGTCGTCTCGAGCATCGGCGTCGGGCTGCGCCGCGGCGAGCCCGGATCGCAGGAGCCAGGCGCCCTGGGTGTTCGAGGTGTGCCCGGAGTCCGGTAGCAACGCCTCGCCGACGACGCGGAGGTCGGTCCCGCCGCCGGTCGTCGTGCGGTCGCCGACGGCGAGCCCGAGGTCCGACATCGTGTCGGGGCCGAACGCGACCTCGTCGGGAGCCCGCGGGGCCCGCCCGGCGAGGACGACCCACTGCATGTCACCCTTGGCGGGTGCAGCCGCCCAGGTCGCGACCGACCGACCGCCGATCGTGACCGACCGGACCCAGCGGGCCCGGATCGCGCTCGCGACCACGTCGGATCCGAGCACCTCGGAGGCGGCTCTCGGCGGGATCGTGCCGTCGTCCTGCCGCGCGGCCGAGTCCCAGACGATCCCCGAACGCTGGGGATTCGTCGTCGCGTCGTCGATCCCGGCGCGGAAGGTGAAGCACGCGACCACACCGAGCACGCCGGCGATCGCGCCGACGAGCGCGGACCGGACCGGTACGGCACGCCGGCCTCGTCCGGGTTCGAGCGCGAGCCGGGTGCCGATCGCGATCGCGGGTGGCGCGCCGCTGTTCGTCGCGAGTCGCCCTATGGTCGATGCCCGGACCGTACGCGCCTCACCCCTGACCACCCGCCACCACGCGACCACCAGCGCGCCGCCCACCACCGCGACGAGGGTGAGGAGCATCGCGAGCACGAGCACCGTCCAGTCGACGCGGACGCCGAGGTCGAGTGCGAAACGCCGCGAGACACCGATCGGGAACCGCGGCGACAGGAGGATCGCTACGGGAACCCCGACACCGACCGCGACGGCTGCGGTGAGGGTCGTGGGAAGGACGAGCCCGGCGATCTGCTTCGTCCGATCGGCGCCCATCGCCGACCAGGCCGGGAGCTCCGCGGCGCCGGTGGTGACGGAGCGGGCGAGCGCCTGGCCGACGAGTGCCCCGCCACCGAGGAGCACCGCGGCGGCGAAGAGCCAGAGCCCGCTCGCCTCGAGATCGGTCGAGCTCTGCGTGGCGCGTTCCTCCAGCGAGAAATCCATGACATTCACGGGCTTGCCCGTGATCTCGGCAACGTCCCGCTCGAGCCGCTCGACGTCGGCCGCGCCATCCTCGAGGCCGACGAACATGTTGGTGAAGAAGAACACCCCCGACCCGGCGAGCTCGGTGTAGAAGCCCGACGACGGCGTCCAGTTGTAGACGCTCTCCTGGATTGATTTCGTGATCCCCACGACGCGGAGCGAGCTGCGGTACCTCGAGCGATCCTCCCGTTCCCCGACGACCGGGAACCGGGACCCGATCCCCAACCCGAGGTCGTCGCGCGCGTTCTCGTCGACGCTCGTCTCACGGGCTCCGTCGCGCGGTGGCCGACCCTCGACGTAGACGTCGCGCATCGCGCGTGCACTCTGAGGATCGGCCGGGACGAGCCCGGGCCAGAACGCGCCGTTCCCGTCGGCTTCGACGAAGAAGATCCCGAACGACGCAGCCGACGTCACGTAGGGGAGGTCGGCAACGGCACGGCGCTGCTCGGGTCCGAACTCGGGATCGTTCGGGAGGACCCCGGCGTCGAGCGCCGGCGCCACGGCGACGTACTCCGAGACGACGTCGTGCGTCCGCCGGGCGCCGGCCGCGGCGGCGGCGGCCAGCCCGACGACGAGACCCGCGAGCACGCCGAGCACGACCCAGGAGAGCCAGCGGCGCCGGAGGTCGGCCAGCACCCAGAGACGGATCGCAGCCATCGCTGCGCTCCCCTACTCCACGGTCGCGGCGGCGACGTCGGCGCCGACGCGCCCGTCGTCTTCGACGCGACCGTCGCGCATGCGCACGACGCGCTGCGCGGCATCGGCGACAGGCTGGTCGTGGGTGACCAGGAGGATGGTCTGACCCTGCGCGTGCAGTCGCCGGAACAGCTCGAGGATCTCGAGGCCGCCCTCGGAGTCGAGTGCGCCGGTCGGCTCGTCGGCGAGGAGAAGCGTCGGCTCGTTCGCGAGCGCGCGGGCGATCGCGAGCCGCTGGCGTTGACCACCCGACAACGCCGCGGGCGCCTGGTCGGCTTTGTCGCCGATGCCGAGCAGGTCGAGGAGGTCGCGGGCGCGTGCCTCGGCGGGGCGGCGCTTCGTCCCGGCGATCAGCGCGGGCATGAGCACGTTCTCGAGCACGGTCATCGTTTCGAGCAGGTTGAAGAACTGGAAGACGATGCCGACGTGGCCCCGGCGCAGTGTGGCGAGCTGGTTGTCGTCGAGCCCGACGAGACTCTCGCCCGCGACCGAGATCTCGCCCTCGTCGGGTCGGTCGAGCCCCGCGACCAGGTTGAGGAGCGTCGACTTGCCGCACCCCGACGGACCCATGATCGCGACGAACTCGCCGGGTGCGACGTCGAGATCGGCGCCACGCAGCGCCCGCACCGGTGCCAGCTCGGCTTCGAAGGTCCGGTAGAGCCCCCGTGCCGTGACCACCTCACCGGTTTCACCGGTCATGCGATGTCCCTCCGTCGTCTCCGGTGCGATCCAGGCATCTGGACCCCGTCCCGCGTCTCTACCAGACGACCACACGACGGCGCACGGCCCAAGGGCGTCCACCGGTGTCCGGGCCGGGGTGCTGGCACCCCCCGAACCCTGACGTCTGCACCGGCGAGGCGCGTTCGTGTCACCCGGCGGCGAGCCTCGCCCGTCTGTCGGTCAAGACACCAGACGAGGAGATCCAATGTCGAAGAGCACGGTTCGTCCGATCATCGCGGTTGCGGCCGTGGCCTGGCTCGTCGTCGGCGGCTGCGGCCTACGAGAGGTCATCGCCTCCGGTTCGGGCGACGACTGGGACTGGGTGGCCTACGGAATCTTCGCGATCTCCCTCCTGGTCGGATCGCTCCTCACCGTCGTCGCGGTCTGGGCGGTGAGCCGCTCGGGTGAGCGCTCGCTGGTGCGATCGATCGGCTTGGCCGTCTGCGCGCTCGGGGTGTTGAGCACCGTCGTCGCCTGGGCCCTCCCGCTCTGGGCGACCGTCTTCGCCGTGGGGTACGCCCTCATCGCCCTCTCAGGTTCGCAACCGTGGCGGCGGCCCGTGGCGTTCCTCGCGGCTGCGCCGCTGCTCGGCATGACGGCGCAGATCATCGGGGCCGCTTCCGAGCTCGGCCCCGCCGACGACTACGGCGATCACCCGGCCTCGCTCGGCGTCGGCCTCGCGATCGCGGCGGCCGTCACGCTGGTGTCGCTGTACCAGCTCGACCGGACCGTGGGCGCCTCCGAGCCCTCGCTCCCGGCCCCGGCTCAGAGCGCACGGCCGTGAACGGTCTGATCCACTCCTGCGGGCCGACCACCACTGGACACCTGCCCACTCCGCTCGACCTCCCGACGCCGTTCAGGCCGAACGTTCGCCGGTCGTGGCGCGGCGCACCATGATGCGGGTCCATGCGCCGACGTAGACACGCTCGTCGTCGGCGAGCTCGCGACGCTGGTGGGGATCGAGCGGCGTGACCGGGAGCGGCTCCCCCGGCGACCCGACGAAGGTGCCGTTGGTGGAACCGAGGTCCTCGACGTACCAACGGTCGCGGTCGAGGATCAGTTGCGCGTGGCGGTGCGAGACCGCACCGTCGCCCGAGCAGTCGATGTCGGGGTAGAGCTTGCGGCTCCCGGAGCGACGTCCGATCGCGATCGTGGTCGCCCGCAACGCGACGGTGGCGGGGGCACCACTCGTCGGCGGCCCGCCGGGCGCCTCCTGGTGGGCGAACCAGTCGGCGTCGATCCACAACTCGGCCATCCACTCGGGACCGGTGAATACCGACGCCACCGGGGCGACGGGGAGTTGGCCGGTGGTGAAGTCGTACCCGCAGGCCTCGCAGAACAGCGCGTCGGGCGGGTTGTCGGTCGAGCAGCTCGCACAGACCAGTGCGGTCGCCGTGGGTGCGCCGGGATCCGGCAACGACAACGACGACGGAGCTGGAGCCGGAGCCGGGACCTCGGGCGCGCTGGTGGCGCCGGCCGCGATCGGCTCGCCGCACACGTCGCAGAAGTCCGACGTCGACGACTCGTGGCCCTGCGGACACCGGACGCTCATCAGCGGACCCGGGTGGTCTTCGTCGAGGCGGTGTCGAGCGCCATCTCGTCGAGCTTCGACACCTTGGCCTTCAGGCGCACGGTCCCGGTCTCGGGATCCTCGATGTCGACGACCCGCTTCAGCCGATTGGTCGCCGCGTCGTCGCCGGTCTCCGCCGCGAGCTTCGCGGCCCGGCCGAGCTTGAGCGTCGCCGTCGCGTCGTCGCCCGCCGCCTTGGCCGCGAGTCCCTCCTGGATCGCCGAGGCCAGCTCCGTCTGTCCGGTGTAGTGGGCGACGGCCGGGTTGATGCGGGTGGTGAGCGTCGCGTCGTCGGACCAGACGGCCTTGACGAGGCCCTGCCCGACGACCTCGTCGGCGACGACGAGCTGGACCCGGGCGACGAGCTGCTCGGCCCCGAGTTGCTTCGCCGGGACCCGGACCGACACGTGGTAGTCACGCGACTCGTCGCCCCACGAACCGGTCGGGAACTCGCGCACGAGCGGACCCGTCTGCTGGGCCCGATCGGTGAGGTCCTCGATGGTGGGCGCAACCTGACGGACGAACTCCACCTCCGCGCCTTGCGGGGACCAGACACGGAGCGTCGCATCGGCCACACCCCTCCCCCGCGACGCGCGCATCACCGCCCGGAAGTCGTCGGCCATCTGCTCCGGCTCCGCGATGATGTCGACCGTGCCGAGGAGGGCGGAGGCGATGCCCCGCAACTCGTTGACGTCCCAGTCGGCTCCGACACCTCTGCAATCGCACTGGAACACGCCCTGCGCGCCCTGCACCGCCTGCTGCAGCACGGAGTCTCGCTCGGTCTCGTTCTTCCCGTCGGTGAGGAGGATCGCGTGGCGCTGGGCTGCTTCGACGGTGCCGAACAGTTGTGTCGCAGCGTTCAACCACGATCCGATCGCGGTCCCACCCGACGCGTCGAGACCGCGCACCGCAGCCTTCGCGGCGTCACGGGAGCGGGCATCGGCCACTGTCATGGAGGTGACAACATGCGCTGCGTTGTCGCCGGCGATGACCGCGAAGTAGGTGCCGTCGGCAATCTCGTCGATCGCGGCGGCCGCCGCGACGCGCACCGACGAGATCTTCGTCGGCGGCGACGACATCGATCCCGAGGTGTCGACGATGATGATCTCCGCGGCCGCGCCCGACTGACCGGCCGCGCCGGCACCGGAGCACGAGATCGAGACGATCGCGTGCACATCGGTCGCGTCGGCTGCGAGGTACTCGTTCTCGAAGACTTCCGTCTTCCATTCGGCCATCAGGCACTCCTCGGGGTGGGATCGAGATCGGGATCGGCGGCGACGTCGCCGGACACGCGGGCGAGGGCAACCGTCACGTTGTCGTGCCCGCCCTGGTCGTTCGCCCACTGGCAGAGCGCGCCGGCGAGCTGGAGCGGATCGTCGCCGATGACCGCGACGTGCTGTTCGAGCAGTGCAGCCACGTTCGGGGCCGACGAACAGTAGTTCCAGAGTCCGTCGCTGCACACGAGCACCCAGCCCGGGCCGTCGAGCGCGATCGATGTCGTCGACGGCGCGCCGCCCGGACTGTCGATCCCCAACCACCGGGTGATCGCGTGGGCCTGGGGCCCGGCTTCTGCAACCTCTCGGGCCGTGCCCTGGTTGACCTGGACGGTCGCCCACGAGTCGTCGACCGACACCTGGAGCGCCGGACCGACGTCGGGGAGCCAGTAGCAACGACTGTCGCCGATCCACGCGGCGATCAGCACCCCGCTGTCGATCACGGCCGCCACGTAGGTGCTCGAGGGCGGGTTTTCCCCGGCGGGAACGCCGGCAGCCGTCGCGGCCGCTTCGCGCTGCGCGGCCACGGCCGCGTCGTGGTGGAGGTCGGTCCAGTGTTCCACGACCGCCGCCGGCGAGCTCGACTTGCTGCCGTCTGCCTCGGTCAGGACGTCACGCGCGGCGCAGGCCGCCGCGAGCGACGCGACATCGCTGTCGAACGCGTTCGACACGCCGTCGCACACGACGAGCACGACGTGATGCTCCGCGACCCCGAGCGCCGCCGCGTCCTCGTTGCGGGCGTGCACGATTCCCCGGTCACACACGAACGCCACGTCGGGAGCCGGCTGTTCGCTGAAGTGGTCCCGCTCGCTCGGTGCTCGCAGACCACAGGCCGTGCAGTAGCCGTCGGAGTCGATCTCCGCGCCGCAGGAACACGCCCGGGCAACGTTCGATCCCGGCGGAGGGTTCGACCGGTCCGTGGCCAGCGGCTCCACGGCCACCATGGCCTCCTGTTCGCGCAGCGGTGCTCCGCACGACTCACAGAACTGGTCCACCTCCCCGACTGATTCGCCGCAGGCGTGACAGCTGGTCCCCGTGGCGACCGTGTCGGTGGGCCCGTCGGTCATACGAGCGTCCGCGGCCGGACCGCATTCGCTTCGTCCACGAGTCGGATCCGTTCCGCCGGGTCCGAGGTCAGCAACGCGAGCTCGCGGTAGGTCTGCTCGGCCGCGGATCGCAGCGCGGGCTCGGTCGCGACCGAGCGACCCACCCGTACTGTCGGCCGATCGCCACCCCGCAGCACCTCGTCGAGTGCGGCCCGGAGGATCTGGGACTGCAACGCCAGCCGCTCCCGCCGGTCGATCGCGATGTTCTCGATGCTGGCCGCAGCCGCGGCGAGCTCGTCGAGGCCGGGTCCGCCCGAGGTCAGGAGCTCGGCCCGGCGGCGTCGGGCCGCCACGTACGCGCCGCTCGTCGCAGCGACGAGATCGAGTGCCGCGAGCGCCCCGGTCACGTCGCCTCGGCTCTCACGGGCGCGGGCGAGCCCGAACGCCGCCGGCGCGACGTAGTTCGCGTCGGTCGCGGCACAGGTGGCATAGAGCTGCTCGGCGAGATCTCCCGCGCCGGTGCGCTCACACGCGAGCGCGAGGGCGAGCTTGGGCGCGAGCTCCCCGGGAACCTGGCCGAGCACCGTGTTGCACGCCGTCGCCGCGGCCTCGAAGTCGGACCGGGCGAACGCGGCGAGGGCGGCGAGCCACACCGCGCGCCACTCCCACGGGTTGTCGGTGAGGATCTCGTTCACAACCGCCTCGGCCACGGGCCACGATGCCGCGTCGATCGCGGCCCGGGCCTTCGCGAGCTGGACCTCGACGGTCTGCTCGGGCGCCTGTTCGAGCACCTCGAGCCGCTGGGCGCCGTCGGCGAGCGACACCCCGGCCAGCCAGGTGGCCGAGGCATCGGCCCGGTCGACGCGCAGGGCGGGAAGATCCGCCCAGCCGAGCTGAGCTCCGCCGCCCGTCGGCGCCCCGAACAACGAAGATGCCCTCGAATGGGCCGCGGCGGGGACTCCGCTGTCGACGGCGACGACCTCGCGCAGCACCCCGAGCAGCTGGTCGCGCAGCTCGTCGGCCGACTGGAAGCGGTCGTCGGGCGACGGTGCCGTCGCCTTCGCGAGCACCCGGTGGAGCGAGTCGTAGCGCTGGAAGAGCGGCGTGTCGTCGACCGGTGGGAGCGAGGCGAGGTAGGTCGACTGGTAGCCGCGGAATTCCATCGCGAGCACCGTGAGCGTGCGACCGATCGTGAAGATGTCGCTGGGAACACTCGGACCGACCTCGGCCACCTCCGGCGCCTGGTACCCGACGGTGCCGTAGATCGCCGACGTGTCGTCGTCGGCGCGTCGCACGCCGCCGAGATCGATCAGCTTGATCGAGTCGCCGGCCTGGATGACGTTGTCGGGCTTGAAGTCGCAGTAGATCAGTCCCTGGGCGTGGAGATACGAGAACGCGGGGAGGATCTCGATGATGTACGCGATCGCCTGGTCGGCGGGAAACGGGTGGTACGCGCCGTTGTTCTGCGCCATCCGCTCCTTCAGGATCTGCTTCAGCGAGCGACCGCCGACGTACTCCATGACGATGTAGCCCGCGCCGTCGAAGCTCGCGAAGTTGTAGATCTCGAGGATCAGCGGGTGCTGCACCTCGGCGAGGAACCGTCGCTCCGTGACCGCGGCCTCGTACGCGTCGGCGTCTCCGGTGTTCAGCAGGCCCTTCAGCACGACGTAGCGGTCGGAGACGTTGCGGTCGCGCGCCAGGTAGATCCATCCGAGACCACCGTGGGCGATGCACCCGACCACCTCGTACTGCCCCCCGACGACGTCGCCCGGTTCGAGCTTCGGGGTGAACGAGTAGGGCGTTCGACACCGTGGGCAGAAGCCGGCCGCCCGGCCGGGCTTGCCGGCACGGGACCGGCCGACCTTCTCACCGCAGTGCGAGCAGGACCGCTTCTCCTCTGCCACCTCCGGATTCGCGAGCACGATCGACTGCGGATCGGGAACGGGGACCGACGGGACGACGGTGATCCCCGCCCCGAGCGCCTGGGTGCGACTGGTGGCGGTGACGAGCCGGCGGGTCGGACGGCTGAGCCCGACCCGGGCGGACCCGATCGGGGTGCTCGAGAGCTTCGCCGAGGCGCTCGAGCCGCGCGTCCCGAGCGGTGCCGACATCCCGGCCGACGCGGGCGACGCGACCGCCCCGGCGGGTGAACCGCACACGTTGCACCAGCCGTCTTCGATCTCGCCCGGACAGCTCGGGTCGGAGCAGCGCTCGCCGGTCACGGAGCCTCCTCGTCGGGCCGGTCGTCGGGCCGGTCGTCGGGCCGGTGATCGGCGTCGACCGCGGCGCGCACCGCGGTCTGGTACCGCTCGACCCGGCGTTCGGCTTCGGTCACGTCGCACGGTGCTGACCAGAGCAGGCCGTGGGCAGACCGGTGCAGATCCTCGAGCACGGGATCCTCGGCAAATCCGCTCCGCGCGGCCCGGGTCCGGTACGCACCGAGGAGGCCACGGAGCTCGTCCCGTCGGCGCAGTGGTGCGCCGTAGGCCAGCTCGGCCTCGGCGAGCGCGCGGCCGCAGCGCTCGAGCCTCGTCGCGTAGCCGTCGATCTCGGTGCGCGCCGCGATCCAGTCGTCGGCGGTCCGGGCTGCGGCGGCGCGCGCACCGGGCGGTGAGCCGAGCACCGAGACGGACGGGACCGCGAGGATCGGCGGATCGACGATCCGTGAACGGCACCGTTCGGCCAGCTCGATGACCGACGCCGTGCGTCGCGAGAGCTCGTCGTAGCGGACCTGGAGCTCCGCGAGCCGATGCGCGGTGCGGGCCCGACCCGATGCTTCCTTGATCAGATCGCGCTCGATGGCGGTGATCTGCCCGTCGACCCGAGCCACCTCGACCTGCATCGCGACCCGTTCGCCGGTGGCGACCACGGCCTCCAGCTCGGCCGCGAGGCGCTCGAGATCGGGCGCAGGGGTACCGAGCACCTCGACGTGGCTACGACACCGCTCGATCGCGGCGCGGACCGCGGCGAGCCGGGCGGCAACGCCCGAACCCGCGACGGCGTCGTGCGACAACGAGGCGATCACGCGATCGACGAGGGCGGCGACGAGCGTGCACGCCTCCGGGAGCGTGAAGGCCGACGGCGCGCCCAACGGGTCGGGCAGTCGACCCCACATCAGTCGCGCCGACTCGGCGAGTTCCACGGGGCCGGCCCGTCCGCGGTCGAAGGCCACGACGAGGTCGTCTCGCCTCGCGGTGATCGACTGCTGCAACGACATCGCGAGGGTGATGTCGGCCGTGTAGAGGTCGGGCCGGGTCGCGAGCTGGGCGTCGGCGTCGATGCGCGCGAGCGTCGCCGAAAGGTCGGAGATCCACGCGTCGAGCTCCTCGAGGTACACGACGATCTCGCGACCGGTCGGCGCGAGGGTGAGCGTGCCCGGCGGGACCGGGGGTGCGGCGAGTGGCGACGGTGCAGTCATCGCAGTGATCACTGCGCCCGTCCGTACACCGCGACGGGGGGTGCAGGGGCCGCCCCCGTCGGCCGGAGCCACCGGCTGTACATCTGCGCCCACGTCCCGTCGGCGCGCAGGTCCTCGAGCACGCCGTTCACGAAGCTGACGAACTCCGGGTGGGTCTTGGCGACACCGAGCCCGTACGGCTCGCTCGTCATCGCCGGGCCGACGATCTTCGCGTAGGGATCCTGGGCCACGAACCCCGCGAGCACCGTGTCGTCACCCGTCACTGCGTCGACCGTCCCCTGCTGGAAGAGCACCATGCAGTCCGACGTCGCCTCGACCGGGACGGTGATCACCTCGGTGTACTGCTGCAGGTTGTCGAAGCTCGTCGAGCCGGCCGCGGCGCACACGCGCTTGCCATCGAGCTCGGTGATGCTCGTGACCGGGGAGTCGGTCCGCACCAGGATCTTCTTGCCCGCGTCGAAGTACTGCGACGAGAACGAGATCTCCTGCCACCGCTCGCAGTTGACGGTCATCACGTTGGCGACGATGTCGACCGAGCCGTCGACCAGCGCCGGGATTCGCTGCGCGTACGTGACGACCTTGTACTCGACCCGGTTCGGATCCCCGAAGATCGCCTGGGCGACCTCCCGGACGAGGTCGATGTCGAATCCCTCGAGTTGGCCGGTCACGGGATTCCTGTAGCCGAACAGGAGCGTGTCGGCCGAGACCCCGGCGACGAGCCGACCGCGACGCTGGATCTCGGCCATGTACGAGCCGGCCGGCATCTCCCCCGGTGGAGGCATCGGGTCGAGCGGAGCGAACGACGCCACCGGGTTCCCGCAGTCGACCGCGGGAGCCGTCGGCGCGGTGGTCGTCGTGGTCGTGGTCCTGTCGGCTCGGCCCGAGTCGGAGTTGGAGTCGTCGCAGGCGGACGCGAACAGCGCGAGCACGACGAGGCCGCCCACGATGACGCTGATCCGGCGCGTCCTCATCGGGGCTCCCCGCGGATCATCGGTACTCCCGAAGCCGCTGGGCCATGCCCCGCCAGGCCAGCGCGGCTGCGGCGACGCCGGCCGCGAGAAGAAGCCAGGCGACCGGGAGCAGCGGGGTGGCGGCCCGGCCGAGGTCATCCGTGAGGTCCCGCGACTGTTCGGCGAGCGCAGCCGACGAGACCCGTTCGAACGTCCGGAAGGCCTCGTTCGCCGCGCCGTCGCCCGTCGCCAGGGCCACCGCGTCGTCGTAGGCACCGCCGTCGTCGAGCGCCCGCACCTCGCGGTGCTGCGCGAGGTACTCGGCGAGTGCCTCGGTCGTCGCGCGATCGGCGAACCCGGCGCCGGTCGCGTTCTGCGCGTCGGTCGACACGGCCTGGAATCGTTCTTCGTACGCCGCGCCGGAGCCGCGTGCGATCAGCGTGAGGGCCTCGGCGCTCTTCGCGTCGAAGGCCCCGATGCGCGCGGTCGCCAGCGCGACCGTCTTCCGGTACGGACCCTCGATCGCGTCGTCGGTCTGGGCCCGTGACCACGTCATCGTCGCGAGCGCGACCAGGCCGACGACCACCACGATCCCCGTGGCCGCGACCAGCGGCGGGTTGAAGGTCCGCCGCGTCCTCGCGTACAGGTAGACCTGGGGAACGAAGAGGGCGATGAACGTGAGGATCAGCATCACGACGAGCACCGTCGGGGCGGTGTCGCCCGCCGCAGTTGCGTCGTCGACGCGTTGCTGCTCGACGGCCACGAGGCGCTCCAACGTCGGGAGGGCGTCGTCACGCACGATCCGAGACGCCTGCCGGAGGTAGGCCGCGCCCACCGGGAAGCCCTGTCGGTTGTTGGCCCGAGCCGACTCGATGAGCCCGGTGTAGGTCGTGACCACGCGGTTGACCCGCTCCAACGCGGTGGCATCGTCGGGTTCGGCGCCGGCGGCCTCGGCGATCGTCCTCGCCGTCGTCGCGATTCCGGTCGTGTACGCGTCGCGCGCGGCAGCCGGCTCGAGTCCACCCACGAGGAACGCGTTCGTGGCGTTCGCATCGGCCTGCACGAGGTTCGTGCGGATCGCCTGGACGCGGACGAGCTGGTCGGCGTGGGCGCGGGCGTCTCCGATGTCGGATCGGAGGCCGGTCGCAGCCTGGAACGACACGACGCCGAACGCGAGGCAGGCGACGATCGCGATCGCACCGAGGAGCCGCATGTGCCCGGGGGTCCCCGAGAACATGCCCACGACGAGCTCGCGGGCGCGCGACGTCCGGGCGCCTGCCGTGGGCACGGTCGGAACCGCCGGAGCCGGCTTCGTCGTGGAAGGCGGCGGGGTGCCCGGTGCCGGGGTGCCGGGCGGAGGGATGCCGGGCGGAGGGGTGCCGGGCGGCGGGGTCACGGTGGTCACGACGCCGCCTCCCCGCCGACGGCGAGCGACGCGTCGATGTCCTCGGGTCGGAGCTCCCGCAGCCGCTCGACGTCGGGTTCGGTGAGATCGCGGAGCCGCCAGGCCTGGCGGACGATGGCCGACTCGAAGACGTTGCGCACGAAGCGACCGTTCCCGAAGCCCTCGGTGCGCGGCTCGACCCGCAACATCTCGCGCAGGTGGTCGAGGGTGGCCGCGGTCGGGCTGAAGTCGGCACCGGATGCGATCCGGCTGAAGATCTCGACGAGCTCGTCGTCGGCGTAGTCGTCGAACGAGAGGGTGAGGCGGAATCGGCTCTCGAGACCTGGGTTCGAGGTGATGAAGCGTCGCATCGGCGCCGGGTATCCCGCCACGATCACGAGCAAGTCGTCGCGGTGATCCTCCATCTCCTTCACCAGCGTATCGATCGCCTCGCCCCCGAAGTCGTCACCCGCGAGCGCATAGGCCTCGTCGATGAACAACGCTCCGCCCAGGGCCGTCGTGATCACCTCAGCCGCCTTGATCGCGGTCTGCCCCACGTACCCCGCGACGAGCTCCGAGCGGTCGCACTCCACGAGGTGTCCCTCGGGAAGCACCCCCACCGCCCGGTAGATCCCGGCCACGAGCCGCGCCACGGTGGTCTTTCCCGTTCCGGGGTTGCCCACGAACACGAGGTGGCGAGTGAGCTCGGGGTTGCGCAGACCGGCGGACTCGCGCAGCGCCTGGATCCGCAGGACCTGGGTCTGGTGCCGGACCTCGGTTTTGACCGCCTCGAGCCCCACGAGCGCGTCGAGTTCGGCGAGCAGCTCCTCGAGCGTCCGCTCGTCGGCCGGGGCGACCTCGGGTTCGGCTGCGGCCACTCCGGACGGGGCGGGCATCGACCCGGGGTCCGGATTCGCGGGACGAGCCTTCGGAAGACCGGCACTCGCGGGAACGGCACTCGCGGGAACGGCATTCGCCGGACCTCCGGTCACACCCGCGAACGCAAGCTGCGCGTTGCCGATGACCGTCGCCCTGGCGAGCGCAGCGATCGTCAGCTCACCGAGCGACGCCGCCGCCATCGCGACCTCGGCGAGCCCACGCGCGTACGCGTCCCGCCGGTTGCGATCCCGGCCGCCCGCCGCGTTGAGGTCGGCGAGCACCGGCGTGGGTGCCTCGTCGAAGGACGACCCGACCGCGGCCGCGTGGCCGAACTCTCCCGCCGGGAGCCCGAAGGCGACGGCCCACGCGGTTCCGGCCCCCGGCGACGCGTGACACACCGTGGCGGCCAGCGCAGCCGCCTCGGCGCGGACGTCGACCGACGACGCGACGTCGAGTGCTTCGAGCTCGTCGAGCGCGCGGGCGAGGTCGTCGGGCACGTCACCGCCTCTGCGGATCGATCGCGAGCCCGCCGGAGGAGAACTTCTCGGCCAGGAAGCGCCCGTGGGCGACGAGCGCGTCGGCATCGGCACGGCACGCGGCGTCGAACAGATCGTCCATCTTGGAGCCGAGCAGATCGAGCTGGTCGCACAGGATCGTCAGCGACGTCTTGCCGCCCGAGACCGGGCGCTTGTCGGCGAACGCACGCGGGAGGCGGAGGTAGGCCGCGACCGCCTCGGGGAGATAGCTGGTGGCGGTGCGGAGCACGGCGTGGGCCTGGGCCGAGTTCGAGCCCAGTTGGTCGAGGCGCGGGATCGTCTGTCGTACCGTTCCCGCGACCCGTTCGACGCGAGCCTGCACGGTGTGGGGCACCCGACCGTCGATCTCGACCAGCAGCTCGTCCAACGCGGCGAGGGTCGCCGCGTCGTCGTCGGCCGGTGCCGGTACGATCTCGGCCCGGCGACGCCGACCACGCATCGCCAGGTAGCCGACGAGGAACGCGGGTGCGGCGAGCACCGCGCCGACCGCGACAGGGGCGAATCCGGCAACCGCGAGCGCGCCGATGCCCACGGCCGCGCCGCCGGCGCCCACCACCGACCCGACGGCCACTGGGGAGTCGAACCGGCTCGGCCGCGGCGACGCCGTCGGGCTGCCGGAGGTCGTCATCGCCGGGGTCACACCGTGGGCGGGTCGCCGAGGTCGAGCACGTCACCCTCGGACGAGCCGCTCACATCGGCCGAGCGCACCCGTTCCAGGTACGTCTGCGACTTCGCGATCTCGGTCTCGAGCGCGGTGACCGTCTGAGCCATCGAGTCCAACGCCTGGGTCTTGAACGTGTCGAGCGCGTCCATCGACGCGTAGATGTTCGCGAACGCCGCCTGGAGCGAGTCGATGCCGATCGTCGCCGAGGCCGCCTGCTTGTTGATGTCGACGCTCTGCGTTGCGAGCAACTCCGATGTCGACTCGATGAGATTCGAGGTCGTGGTGTTCAACGCGCCGATCTGGTCGAGCACGAGCTTCTGGTTCGCGAGCGCCTGCGCGACGATCACCGCGGTGCGCAACGCGGCGACGGTCGTGGTCGTCGCCCGGTCGACGCCCTTGATGAGCTCGATGTTGTTCTTCCGTACCAGGTCGATTGCCAGGTACCCCTGGATCGACACCGCCTGCTGCGTGAGCAGGTCCTGGTGCTTCTGGCGCACGTAGAACAGCACGTCGTCGCGCAGGGCCTTCGCCTTGGCCGGATCGGTGGCCTCGATCTGCGCGATGCGTTCCGACAGCGCCGCGTCGAGACGCTGCGCGATGTAGGCGTACTGGGTGAGCCGCTGCATCGTCTCCCAGAGGTGCAGCTTCTCTTGCTCGAGTGCGGCGTTGTCGAGCCGGAGTTCGTCCTGGCCGTCGTAGAGCGCCTTGATGATGCCGTCGATGTGCGACTGCGCGCTCTCGTACTTGCGGAAGTAGTCGACGAGCTTGTCGCCGAACGGGATCATCCCGAGGAGCTTCTTGACTCCCGTCGCCTGCTTGGGATCGAGGTCCTCGATCGTGCGGCGCAGGTCGAGCAGCGTCGCCGCGACCTTGCTGCCCTGGCTCAGCGGACCCTTCTGCATCGCCCGCACCGGGGAGGCGAGGAGACGGTTCGACGTGTCGGCGGCGGCCCGGATGTCTTCGTCGCCCATCGACCGCACGTCGCCGGCCTTCGCCGCGAACGCAGGCGACTTGACGTCGAGGGCAACGATCGACTCGACGTAGTCGCTGACCTTCGTGTCGAGCGCCGGGATGGCGGCGGCCTCGATCGGCACCATGCCCTCGGCCTTCGCCGGGGCGACTGCGGCGACCGGGCTCGGCGGTTCCAGCGTGAGCTCCGCGGTGGCCGGGGGGCTGATGCTCTCTGGGGTCGCGCTCATGTCGTTCTCCGCTCCTGACACATCGTGACGAGACGTACCGTACTGCCGCACTGCCGCGCCGAGGCCCGGATCGCGGCCCCGACCTCGGCCTCGGCCCGCGTCGCAACGCTCGTCATCGTGGGTGCTTCGTCCAAGGGTTCGATGGGTTCGATGGGTTCGATGGGTTCGATGGGGTCGATGGGGTCGTCATCGGCATCCCGCCGGGCCGGCCGAAGGGGAACCCGCTCCGGGGGTGGGCGCAGGCGGGCGGAGGCCGAAGAGGTGGGCGACGATCCACTCGTCCTGGTCGGGGACGCCCATCGCAACGTTGAGATCGCCCGAGCGGAGCGCCTCGCGGTAGGCCGAACCTTCCGGGCGACGTTCACGCAGTGCGCGTCGACGAAGCTCACTACGGTGCGGTGCCGTTCCCGGGCCCGGGCGACGACGTCGGCGACGGCGTGATCCATCGTGAGGTTGTCGATCGCGATCCCGAAGCGTCACGAACGAGGGAATCCACCTCGGCGCGATGGCGGGCACGATCGACCTGATCCAGCGCTGCTACACCGGGATCGAGACGCGCCGGGACATGCTGACCTTCGACCCTGTGATCCCAGATGACCTGGGATCACTCACGTTCGACGTGCAGTACCGAGGCCACCTCGCGCACCTCACGTTCACCACGACGTCGGCGCGTGTGCATGTCGATCGCGACGGAGGCGGGTCGATCACCATCGCCATTCGCGATGACGTACGCGTGCTGGAGCCCGGCGACACCATCGAGGTGGAGCTCGACGCACGTCGCGACGCGTGACCGTTCCCTCTCGTCCCTGCCCACGCGGTCGATGCACCTCGTGCCGGGGTCCGACGACAGCAGCCGGGCTCTGCTCGTCCGCCTCGGCGAAGAACTCTGCCGGCCGGCGGCGGATTCAGGTGAAGATGATCTGGCCACCCGCGGCCTGTTCGTAGAACTCGCCGACGGTGATGACGGCGTCGATCTCGTCGATGAAGTCGTCCTCGGTCAGCTCGAACATGTCGACCGAGGCCTTGCACGCGTACAGCGCCGCTCCGGAGTCGTGGAGCAATTCCATGAATTCGGGGATCGACGGGAAGTCGAGCTCCTCCATGCGCTTGCCGAGCTTGTGGGTGACCATCGCCGACATTCCGGGGACGCCTCCGACCCATGTGGCCAGGTGGAGGCCCGGGTTCCCGACTGCCGCGACCTTGACGTGTTCGTTGCGGGCCTTGTTGATCGCGTCGAGGCCGAAGAAGGTGAAGAAGACATTCGCCTCGATCCCCTCCATGCGTGCGCCGTTCGCCATGATCAATGCGGGGTAGATGCCGTCGAACGAGCCTTTCGACACGATGATCGACACCTTCTCGATGGGTTCAGCGCCCATGGTTCGCTCCAGTCGTCGGTGTTCCTGCTCGCTGACTCAGATGCACCCGCGTGGCTTCGGGATGCCGGCGATCTTGGCGGCGAGCTTCGCGGGGCCCTTCGGGAAGAGCTGGTAGAGCTCCTTCACCGGCACGCCTGATGCCTTGCCCAGCGCACGGATCGACGGAGCTGCGCCGGTGTCGAGATACTGCCGGCGCATGTAGTGCACGACCTGCCAGTGGCGGTCGGTCATCGGGTCGATGCCCGCCGCCTTCGCGATCTCGACACCGATCGCGTCGCTCCACTGCTCGGGGTGCACGAAGAATCCCTCGTCGTTGAGCTCGACGTCGGTACCGGCGATGGTCTGGGTGCTCACGATGTCTCCTCGTCACTCGGACGCTTCTTCCCGGCCATGCTCATCGCCGGGGTGATGCCGGGAAGGCCCCGCCCGGGAAGCAGCGCGTGCCAGTACAGGGGCTGGAACATGAGCTTCCCGAGATGGTTGAGCCGCGACTCCTTCAACAGCGGCATCGGTCCCGCTCGCCCGGGGAAGTGGCCACGGAGCGGCTCGGTGTCGTAGTTGAAGTCGATCAGCAGTGCCTTGTGGAAGCCCGTTTCGATGAAGCAGTTCGTGTGCCCGTCGAACGACGCGTCGAGCGGCTCACTTGCGAGGAACCGCACGATGTTCTCCTCCAAGACCTCGCCTTCGAAATGCGTCACCGACCCGGCCTTCGACGTGGGTACGTCGGCAGCGTCACCGAGCACGAAGATGTTCGGCGCGGCTTCGGACTGCAGCGTGTGCGGGTCGGTCGGGACGAAGTTGAGGTCGTCGCCCAGTCCCGGTGAGCGGGCGACGAAGTCGGCGCCGCCATGGACCGGCACGGTGACGAGGAGGTCGAACGGAACCTCGCGCTCGTCGTACGAGACGAGGCGACCACCGGCGCCGTCGACCTCGCCGGTGTTGAACTCGGTGACGAGCTCGATCCCCTTCTCGGCGAGCAACCCGCCGAGCGCTTCGGCTGCAACCGGCTTCGTGAACGCAGCGTCCAGCGGCGTGACGTAGGTGATCTCGACGGCGTCGCGGATGCCCCGCTCGTGGAAGTACCAGTCGGCGAGGAAAGCGAACTCCAATGGCGCAACCGGGCACTTGATCGGCATGTCGACCACGTTGATGACGAGTCGTCCGCCGGGGAACTGCTCGAGCGCGCGGTGCAGCGCCGCTGCGCCCTCCGGGGAGTAGAAGGTGAACACGTTCTCCATCCATCCCGGTCCGGTCATCCCCTCGGTCTCGCCGGGCAACAGTTGCGCCCCGGTCGCGACGATCAACACGTCGTACCCGAGTACCGAACCGTCCGACAGGTGGACCTCGTCGTCTGCGATGCGCACGGAGTCGACACCGCTCTGGTGGAAGACGATGCCGTCGTGGAGCTGCTCGTGGCGAGGCTTGACGATCTCGTCGGACCTGAGAAGCCCGAACGGCACGAACAAGAGCCCCGGTTGGTAGACGTGGCGATCGTCCTGGTCGACCACCGTGATCGCCATGCGGTCGTCCGCGTACCGGCGACGGAGACGGTTCGCAATCAGCGTCCCGCCGGTGCCCGCACCCAGCACCACGATGCGATCGGTCACCATCCACCTCGTGCGCTCATGTCGCCGGGAGAACCATGCATCTCAGGGTACGGAACGGTCGGGAGCCCGAGTAGGGCCACAAGTCCCGCGTAGGTGGTCGATGTCGAGTCGGTGGAAGCGGCCGGTCCCCGCGGCGCGTGCGCTCGACCCGTCGTCTTGACTCAGCCGAGTTGGCGAACGAGGAAGAAGATCGAGAACACGATGAGCATGGTTCCGAACGCGGCCCGCAGGCGCTCGGCCGAGATGCGTTGCGCGAGCCGAGCTCCGACCGCGGCGCCGGGAATCAGCCCGGCGGAGAAGCCGGCGGCGACGGACCAGTCGACGTGGCCGAGCGCCCAGTGGGTGGCGAGGGTGGGGACGGTGAGGATCCCGACGACGACCATCGACGTGCCGGCCGCCTCCACCGCCGTGAGTCCGAGGACCAGCACGAACACGGGGACGAGCAGGAACCCGCCCCCGTTCGCGAGCAGGCCGGTCACGAGCCCGACCCCGAAGGACACGCCGACGACGATCGCGGTGCTGTCGCGCCGGCCTGCGGCACGGCGCGCGGCGCCGGCCCGATCGGGCAGGACGAACCGCACCCCGATGCCCAAGAGCAACAGGCCCGAGAGCACGAGCAGGTTCGGACCACCGACGAAGTTGGACGCCAACGCGCCGATCAGAACACCGGGGACCCCACCGACGACTGCGAGCGCGGCGACCCGGCGGTCGAGGTTGCCCGAGCGGAGGTAGCGCCGAGCGCCGACGAACGAAGCCGGGAGCATCGCCGGCAGCGGCGATGCGACTGCGAGCAGCCCGGGGACGCCGAGGAGCGCGAGCACCGGGGTCGCGAACGCAGAGCCGCCGGCACCGAACATCCCGAAGACGACCCCGACGCCGAGACCCGCCAGAACGAATTGCACGAGTTCCACCACCCCACTCTATACCCCTGGGGGTAGGGTTGATACCCCCTTTGGGTAATGAGTAGAAGGGGTCCATGAGCAGACACGCAGCAGCAGCGACCCCGGCGACGGAGCTTCCCGAGTCGACGATCTCCGATCTGCAGCGTCGATTCCGCAAGGTGGAAGGCCAGGTGCGAGGTATCCATCAGATGGTGACCGACGGTCGCGACTGCCGCGAGGTGGCCACCCGTTGGCGATGGGTCGACCGGTGCGGGCGATGCCCCCGCGGATCGCCCTGGCGATCGTCGACGAGGCCGAGGAGCTCCGGCAGCGGTCACGCCGTCCCGGTCGCGGGCAACCGGACCGCGTCGTGCAGGCCCCCCAGATCCAGCACCTCCTCGAACCCCGTGCGGAGGCACTCCACCAGTGCGTCGGGGTCGGGTACTGCTCCGGTATCGGTGGTGACACCGATGTTGCACGTCCCGCAGTACGACAAGAGGGTGACGTTGAGCGCGGCGCCGATCGTGGGACCGAACGGATGGAGCGCGACGACGCGCGCACCGCCCAGGTAGATCGGAGCATCGAGGCCGGGGACGTTGCTGGCGAGGAAGTCGACGTGCTTCAGCATGCTGCCCACGACTCCGCTCGGCAGCAGGTTCAGCATCCCGGCGATCGTGTTGGCGAGCGGGATCGACGGCTCGTCCTGACAGGCCGCCGCACGGTCGTGCAGGACCCGGATCCTGCTCGCGGCGTCCCGTGCGTCGACCGGCACTGCGAAGCGCATCAGCGTGATGCGGTTCCCACCCGCCGGGTCATCTTCCTTGCGGATGCTGATCGGCATCGTGACGCGCAGCTCCGGGACCTCGACACCGTGACGGGCGTGGTAGCGGTGCAGCGCGCCGGCGATCCCCGCCAGGAACGCGTCGTTGAGCGTGCCGTCGGCGACCTGCGCCGCCCGCTTGAGATCGACGAGATCGAGATCGATCGCGGCGTAGTGCCAACCGAGGCGCCGGTCACGCATGACGGGCGAGGACGTGTCGGTGATGGGCTGGACCGTGCGGACGATCGAGAAGCCCGTGCGGAGGGCGTCGCGCGTCGTCGAGACCGGATGTCGGAGGGTGCGGACCACGACCCGGGGCGCGGCGAGGATCCCACTTCGGGCGACTCCGAGAAGCCGCGTCGCGTCGTACCCCAGCGCCTCCAGCGCGAGCCCCGCACGACCGAGGCTCTCGGGCGCGGGCGGATCAGGTCCGGGATCGGGTTCCGGCGCGCCGGGCTCGAAGTCGAACAGCTCCGCCGCGAGCTGCATCCCGCCGATGCCGTCGGTGAGGGCGTGATGGAGCTTGAGGATCGCTGCCGCCCGCCCGTGACCGAGCCCTTCGACCGTCGTCCAGGACCACAACGGCCGCGCGGTGTCGAACCCCGTCATCCCCTCCCTGCGGGCGAGCTCGAGCACGCTCGCCAGATTCTTGGGTGTGGGTGCCTCCACGCGTCGCACGTGCCACGACAGGTCGAAGCTCCCGTCGACGACCCAACGCGGCGGAGCAAGGCGCAGCGGCGGCTCGACGAGGCGGTGGCGCAGACCGGGCACGATCCGGCTGGCGCGCTCGAGCCGGGCACGCACGCGCTCGTGATCGGGAGGTCGGTCGAACTGCAGGACGGCCACGACGGTCGAGCGGAGCAGCGGGTCGCGCTCCATGTACCAGGAGAACGCGTCGCTCTCACGCATGTGCGGATCAGGTGGCACGGCCATGTGGATACCCCGGGGACGACGCTACGGCGAGGCGGCGGCGGGGACCAGGGTCAATCGTCCCGAGTCGAACTGCCGAAGTCCTCTCGCACGGACTCCAGCGAGGGCCTACGGTTCGCTCGTGAAGGAGTTGGTGTTCGCCCGGTTGCTCCTCCCCATCGCGAACCGATCAGCCGATCGGGTGGGCTTCCACGACCACGACTACCACGCGACCTTCGGCGAGCACGTCGAGCGGGTGCTGCGCCTCGCCTCGGCCCTTCGGAGCGAGCTCGGCGTCGCGAGCGACGACCGGTTCGCGATCGTCGCCGGCAACGGGCACGAGTACCTCGAGCTGTACCACGCCGGTTTCCTCGGCGCCGGGATCGTCAACCCGCTCAACCTCCGGCTGAGCGCGGCCGAGCTGACGTTCATCCTGCGCGACTCGGGCACGCAGACCGTCTTCGTCGACGCGCTGTTCGCAGACCTCGTCGACTCGGTGCGCCACGAGGCAGGCGTCGAACGGGTCGTGCTCATCGGCGACGGCGACGCGCCCCACGACGTGCGCTACGAGGAGCTGCTCGAGAGCGGAGAGCCGGTCGTGCCGCCTGAGCCCGAAGAGACCGACCCGGTGATCCTCATGTACACCGGCGGAACGACGGGACTGCCGAAGGGCGTCCTGCTCGACCAACGGGCCGAGATGTTGAACCTGTACCACGCCGGCATCGCGATCGGGCTCGACCAGGACCGCGTCTACCTCCACCAGACGCCGATGTTCCACGCCGCGTCGATGACGGGCGTGCTCGGCATCCCCGCGAGCGGCGGGGTGTCGGTGTTCGTCACGTACTTCGAGCCGGCCGCCGTGCTCGACGCGATCGAGCACTACCGGGTGAACCTCACGCTGATGGTGCCGATCATGGTGTCGATGCTGCTCGACGCGCCCGAGTTCCGGCCCGACCGCCTCGCCACGCTCGAAGCCCTCGTCTACGGCGCCGCGCCGATGCCCCAGGGCCTGCTCCAGCACTTGCTCGAGACGTTCCCCCGGCTCGACCTCTACCAGGGGTACGGCATGACCGAGGCGTCCGCCGCCCTCACCCTGCTCACCGCCAAGGACCACCGGCGCGGCGGAGACGCGCTGCGCTCCGCCGGGCGTCCCCTGCACGGGGTCGAGATCAGCATCCGTGACGAGAGCGACCGCGAGCTGCCGACAGGGCGCTCCGGCGAGGTGTGTGCGCGGGCCGGAAACTTCATGCGGGAGTACTGGAATCGCCCCGACGAGACCGCGGAGGCGTTCCGCGACGGCTGGTACCACTCCGGCGATGCGGGATACGTCGACGATCAGGGGTACCTCTTCATCGTCGACCGCCTGAAGGACATGATCGTGACCGGAGGGGAGAACGTGTACTCGATCGAGGTCGAGAACGCGATCTCCACCCACCCCTCGGTCGCGCAGGTCGCCGTGATCGGCATTCCCCACGACCTCTGGGGTGAGGCGGTGCACGCGATCGTCGTGCTGCACCCGGAGACGGATGCGACCGCCGACGAGCTCATCGAACACGCGCGAGAGACCATCGCCGGCTACAAGCTGCCGAAGACGGTCGAGTTCCGCGCCGAGCCGCTCCCGCTCTCGGGTGCGCTCAAGCCGTTGAAGCGGGAGCTGCGCGCCCCCTACTGGAAAGGCCGCGAGCGGTCCGTGTGACGGACCGGTCTTCGTCGACTCGATCTCGCATTTCCGACGTTCGGGTGACCTCGATGAAACGGCGTGGCACTCCTACGCGCTGAGGTAACCAAGCTCGTAGGCATCCCGCTCGAGCACCTCGCGGAACTTCGGGTGCGCAATCGCAATGAGCGCGTTCGCGCGTTCGGCGATCGATCGGCCCCGAAGCTCAGCGATGCCATGCTCGGTGACGACGTGGTCGACGGTGTTCTTCATGGTTGTGACGGGTGCGCCGGGACAGAGCCGAGACACGATCCGCGAGAGCGATTCATCACTCGTCGTGGAGTGCAGGACGACGAAGCCCATGCCGTGCTCGCTGAACATCGCGCCCCGCGCGAAGTCGGTCTGACCCCCGCTCCCCGAGTAGAAGCGACCCGCAATCATCTCGGAATTGCACTGGCCCAGCAGGTCGACCTCCACGGTCGCGTTGATCGATACGAAGCACCGTTCGCGTCCGATCACCCTCGGGTCGTTCACCCAGTCGACGGGCAGGAGCTCGACCGCACTGTTGTCGTGGAGGAAGTCGTAGAGACGACGAGTACCGAGCGCGAACGTCGCCACGAGCTTCCCGGGACGGGTGACCTTGCGTGTCCCGGTGAGCGCGCCCGATTCGAACAGATCCATCACGCCGTCAGAGATCATCTCGGTGTGCAGACCGAGGTCTCGATGGTCGTGCAACAGCTCCAGGATCGCGTTGGGCGTCGCTCCGATCCCGGCCTGAATCGTCGAGCCGTCCGGTACGCGCTCGGCCACGAACGCCGCGATGTGGCGGTCCTTGGCCGACATCTGCGGTGGCGGGACCTCGACGAGCGGGTAGTCGGCCTCGGTCCAGCCGACGACCTGGCTCATGTGGAGCGAGTTCTCACCGAAGGTACGTGGCATCTGAGGATTGACCTCGATGAAGAAGGGAAGCTGTCCGATGAAGCGCGCCGTGTAGTCGGCGTTGGTGCCGAGCGACACGTAGCCGTGCGGATCCGGCGGTGACGTCGCGGCCAGAACGATCGGATGCTTCGCAGCGCGGCGCAACAGCAGCGGCATCTCGCTGAAATTGGCGGGGACCAGGTCACAGCCACCCTCCGCGAACGCCGTCCGCGTCACCGGCGACAAGAAGTACGACACATGCCGGAGATGATCTCCGTAGGTGCCGTGCAGGTACGGGTGATCGTGAAGCGCGTGCATCTGATGCACGCGCACCTGCATCAGGTCCCGTGCATGCTGATCGAGCGTGTCGATCAGCGTTCGCGGCTCCCCGTTCGCGATCGGCACGATGACGTCTGCCCCAGGAGCGACGTGGGAGAGCACGGCCTGTGGGGGTGAGACCGGAGGAATCGCGACCATCGCCCGCCCATCGTGGCAGGGCGGACGCATGGTCCGCAGGGCTCCATCAGCCGGATCGGGTGGCCACGTGATCGTGGCCGGCGGGTCCGAAGGCTGAGCACGGCACCGTTCCTGGGCGGAGGGAGTGGGATTCGAACCCGCGGAGCTTGCGCCCAACGGTTTTTCAAGAGCGCCAAGCGGTGTCGGTGGGGTGTGTTGCCGTGGCGTTCTTCCTGGTCGCGGCGCTGCGATCGTCTCGTCGGTACGTCCGTTCCT
>JBBRHS010000001.1:0-28057 GCA_038222385.1 Acidimicrobiia bacterium | reverse complement strand
TCTGGCGGCGATGGCAATCGTCCCGAGTGGCGACATCATCATCGGTGGGACGAGCGGAGCGCTGTTCGCATACGAGCGCCTCAACTCGGCGGGTGAACCCACCAACGTCGGCCTCGGTCAGACGAACGGGGCGACCGGCACGTCGTTCGGCGGTGGCATCTCGGCGAACGCGCAGGCGCTGGCTGTCCAGCCCGACGGCAAGGTCGTCATGGCCGGAGAGCAGATCTCGGTACAGCCTGCGAACGGTCCGCGCGCCATGGCTGTGGCTCGCTACAACAGCAACGGTTCCCTCGACACCACGTTCTCGGCCGACGGAATCCGCAACATCAGCTTCGGCCCCAACTCCCGGGCCACGGGTGTGACCGTCCAACCCGACGGCAAGCTCCTCGTCGCCGGGACCGTCAACGCAGCGAACTTCACAACCGACTTCGCCCTCGCCCGTCTCAACGCCAGCGGATCGCTCGACCTGAGCTTCAGCGGGGACGGGCTCACCTCCACCGACTTCACCACCGGCACAACCGCTTCGGCCGACCTCGGTGCCGCGATCGCGGTGCAGCCCAAGGACGGTCGGGCCGTCGTGGTCGGGACGGCCGGCTCGAACTTCGGCGCCGCCCGCTACCACACGTTCAACTGCAACGCCCTGAACGCGACCCGGATCGGGACCGAGGCCGGTGAGACGATCAACGGTGAGTTCCTGCAGGTCACGGTGATTCCGCCGTCCCGCATCGAGTTCGCCGACGTGATCAACGGCCTCGGCGGCAACGACACGATCAACGGCGGCGGCAACAACGACACCCTCTGCGGCGATGCCGGGAGCGACACCCTGAACGGCGGCGCGGGGAACGACACCCTCATCGCCGGCGGGCCGGGCCGCGACACCCTCGACGGAGGCGACGGCACCGACGTGTGCATCGGCAGCCGGCTCTCGCCCAAGGACGAGGCCGACATCTTCTTGAACTGCGAGACGATCAACACCGGCGGCGCCGGACTGTCGGGCGAGTGGTTGCGCACCGATCTTCGCTGCTCCGGCCGCGACATCGGGCGGTGTCGCCTCAGCGGTGGCCTCCGCGTGTTCAACCCCGGTACCGAGGCGACCGTGTTGGGTTCGACGACCGCGTTCTACCTGTCGTCCGATGCCACGCTCGACGACGGCGACGTCTTCCTCACGACCGCGGAGGTCCGATCCCTACGGCCGGGATCCTCGCAGGTCGTCGGCGTGTTCACGGCGCTCCCCGATCTCGCCCCACCCGGCGGGTACCTCATCGCGTCGCTCGACTACCTCGACGTCGTTCCCGAGATCCGGGAGGACAACAACATCGTCGTCTCCGCCGCACTCTGACGTCGACACCAGATCCCACGGGTCGGCCCGGTTCACCGCGTCACTGCAGGCGCGGCTGGAGTCGCTGTCGAGCTGTGCCGGTCCGACCTGCCGGCAGTGACCATGGAGACAACCATGGCGGCCAGCGCGACCGCGGCGCCGCCGAACACCACGAACCACACCCAGGTCGACAGGTCGGATGCGGAGAAGAGCTCGCGGTGCACGACCGACACGATCACGGTCGCAACGGTGAAAGCGAGCATCCCTGGCACGATGGCGATCACCTCGGTCCACGTCGCTCGGCGCGAGTACGCCCAACTGCAGTATGCGTAGGCGATGAAGGGACCGCCGTAGAACTGGGCGAGACCGGCGGTGATGGGCCACGGCCAGAGATCCACCATCACACCCGGTGCGGTCAGCAGCGCGACTCCGGCGACCGCGAACACCGCCGCCTGCACGAGCAGGAACGTGCGCGCCCAGCGGGCGAGTGGCGAGCCGGGCGCGGCGGCTGGGCCGCGCGTGCACCACGCCAGGATGATCCCCAGGATCGGGTAGATCACGTACGACATCGTCCAGACCCACGGTGGAACCAGGTCGTAGTCGAACGCCTCCGGGTTCAGGAGGGTGATCACGAGGAGCAGGGTCGTGAAGATCACGACTGCGATCGGACCCGGTTGCACCTGCGCGCGGAAGCGGCCGAACAGGCACCCCGCCATGTAGACGCCGCCGAAGAGGTAGAGCGATGCGACGAAGCGGGCGTGGAGCGGAGGCAGGAACGCCCAGGTGAAGTCGGCGTCCATCTCGGCGGGCTCGAAGAAGCCGAGGTAGGCGACGAACAGCGCGGCGAGTGCGATCACCCCGAAGTACAGGCGCTCCCAGACGGTGACACCGACCGCCGGCATCACCCGGGGCGAGGTTCGAGCAGGACCACGGGGATCTCGCGATCCGTCTTGGTCTGGTAGCCCGCGTAGTTCGTGTGGTCGGTCGTGATGATCGGCCAGAGGCGGGCGCGCTCGTCGGCGTCGGCGACGCGGGCACGCATGGGCCGCTTCGTGCCGCGGATCGTCACCTCGACGTCGGGGTTCGCCTCGAGGTTGTGGAACCACGCCGGGTGCGTGTCGTCGCCGCCGCGGGACGCGACGATCGCGTAGGTGTCGCCCTCCTGCCACGGCGACGTGAGCATCACCGAACGGGGCTGGCCCGACTTGCGGCCGGTGGTCGTGAGCTCGAGCACCGGCATGCCGAGCGCGTTCCAACCGAGGTGACCGAAGCTCACCGCGAGCAGGGCACGGTGCACGCCGTTCATCAGCTTCAACTGGAGGTCGCTCGGCACCCGCGCACCCTAGCGCCGGGACGGTTCCCGCGCACCGGCCGGTACGCTCCGGCCATCGATCCGCCGCCCCGCGACGATCAGGGAGCTCCGATGACGGACAAGTCCGCGTTCACCGACGACGAATGGCACGCGCTCACCGACGCGCCGCTCATGGTCACCATGGCCGTGTTCGCGGCGGGTGAGCACGGCCCGATCTCGATGGTGAAGGAGGCGAGCGCGAGCGCGCGCTCGATCGCGCAGCCCGGCGACCGGGGCGTCGCGAACGAGCTCATCGCGGCGATCACGGCCGAGGCCGACAGCAAGGAAGCCCGGCACGACATGAACCAGCACCGGAGCAAGAACCTCGACAAGGCCATCACCGGCGCGCTGGCCGACCTCGAACCCGCCGCGGCAGCGCTGCGGAAGAACACGTCCTCGATGGAGGCCGCCGAGGTCGCGGGCTGGCTCGTCGACATCGCCCGGGCAGTGGCGGAGGCGGCGAAGACCGTCAACCCGAAGGAACAGGAGACGATCGAGAAGATCACCGCGCTCTTCCGGGTCACCTCCGCCTGAGCCAAAGGCCGGCTGACCGGCCGGCATGCCCGTTGGGCTACTGCGCCGCGAAGAAGTCGAGGATGAGGTCCGAGGCGTCGATCGTGCGCGTGGTCGCGCCGAACTGCGGGAGGTCGACGAGTCCGTCGGGCCAGGTATGGCCCCCGCCCTCCACCGAGTAGAGCGTCGCGGAGAGGCCTGCGTCGCAGCCGACGAAGCGTCGCTTCTGGATGTCGGGCTCGATGCGCGTCTCGACCGGCGTGGCGTCGCACCCGTTGCGCGTCGCCCACGACGCGGTGAACGGACCGGCGATGGAGTAGGGCACCACCGGATCAGCGGTCCCGTGGAACGCGAGCATCGGCACCTGCGCACCGTTCGCGCACGCCGGCGTCAACGCGGTCACCGAGGCGAAGGCGTCGAACCCGATGCCGGTCTGGCACACCACCGCCGACGAGAACGCCGCGCCGTTCGACATGCCGGTCGTGAAGATGCGGTCGTCGTCGATGCACAGCACGGAGTCGAGGTACCGCACGAGGTCGGACCCGTAGGTGAAGTCGACCGACGGCGCGGTGTAGTCCCACTGCTCGTCGATCCCGTTCGGCGTGACGACCACGAAGCCGCGTGCCGCACCCTTGGCGTCGAGCTGGGTGTAGAGGTACTGCTCGGTGGCCGTGGAGCCGTGACCGTGCCAGTTGAAGACGATCGGCGACGCCACGTTCTTGTCGTACGTGACGGGGACGGTGAGGAAGTAGTCGCGGGCCACGCCCCCGGAGAGGAGCTTCTTCGCCTGGACGTTGCCCGTCGTCACCGGCTTGCCGCAGCCGGTGCCGCGAGGCGTGCCCCCGGGCGGCGGTACGGGCACGCAGGCCGCGAGCACCAGCGCGGCGGCCACCGTCGCGATCGTCACGACCCCGACCATCATCCGTGTTCGACGCATCCTGCGGATCCCCCCACTCGGCGGTGTTCCCGGGTCGTACCTTACCGATGTGGCTCCTCACGTGGATCGGCAGACGGGCGTGGACCCTTGAACCCCGGTCGAGGGTCGGATCCCGCACGCCCCGTCGTCATCATCGGGCCGATGGGGAGCGGGAAGACCACCATCGGCCGCCGGCTCGCGGACCGGCTCGACCGCCCGTTCGTCGACAACGACGTCGTGCTCGAACAACGGTCTGGTCGCACCGCGGCCGAGATCGCCCGTGACGACGGCGTCGACGACCTCCACGCGCGGGAAGCCGGGGTCTTGCGCGACGCGCTCGACGCGGGTCGCGCCGCGGTGATCACGGCCGCGGCCTCGACCGTGACCGATTCCGCGCTCCGCGCCCGCCTTTACGACGAGGCCTTCGTCGTGTGGCTCACCGCGGCACCGGAAACGCTCGCCCGGCGTACAGCCACGACCATGACCGGCCGTCCGCGACTCGGCGAGGATCCGCTCGCCCTCGCCGAGCAGCAGCGGATCGAGCGCGACCCGTTGTTCGCAGAGGTCGCCGATCTGCTCGTCGCGACCGACGGCACGGTCGAGTCGGTGGTCGCCGACGTCGTGGCCAACCTGCCACGGGACACCTGATACCGCACGCCGCACGCCGCACGCCGCACGATGGACGGAGATGAACCGTCAGCGCAGCTCGCGGCGGAGCGGCTTGCCCCCGGGGGTCCGGGGCACGGCGGCGACGATCCGCAGCTCCTTCGGGAGCTCCGCCGGTGCGAGCCGGTCGCGAGCGAAGTCGCGCAGCGCGTCGATCGACGGCGCGGCGGCACCCGGCGCGAGTACGGCGCAGCAGACGACGCGCTCACCCCACTCCGGGTCGGGGACGCCGATCACGCACACGTCGGCGAACGCAGGGTGCGTCGACACGACGCGCTCGACCGCGGTCGGACTCACGTTGACGGCGCCGGTGATGACGAGATCCTTCAACCGGTCGACGATCTCGAGGCGACCGTCGGCGGCGAAGCGACCGACGTCGCCGGTGCGGAACCAGCCGTCGTCGGTGAACGCGGCGTGTGTCGCGTCCGGATCGTCGACGTAGCCGCGCATGAGCACCGGGCCGCGGACGAGCACCTCGCCCGAATCGGGGGCGAGGCGGATCGACACACCGTCGAGGGGATGGCCGTCGTGCACGCACCCGCCGAAGGTCTCGGTGAGGCCGTAGGTCGTGTGGACGGCGACGCCCGCCGCGGCCGCGCGCGCGACGAGACCCGTCGGGACCGGTCCACCACCGAGCAGGACGACGCGGAACCGGTGGATCGGCGCACCCGCGTCGAGGAGACGGACGAGTTGGGTGGCCACGAGCGACACCAGGGTGCAGGTGCCGGCCGCGTCGCCGACGCGGTCGATCGCGAAGCCGTCGTGGACGGTGACGGGCGTGCTCGTCACCTCGCCGCGGAGCACGACCGCCCGACCGGCCACGTACCGCAGCGGGATGCACGCCAGCCAGTGGTCGCGATCGGGGTCGACGGCGAGGGCCCGGCTCACGGCCCGGCACGACGCCTCGACCGACGCGGGTGCGTGCTCGACCCGTCGGGGTCGGCCGGTGGTGCCGGAGGTCTCGACGACCACGGGTTCCCCGGCCGCCCAGGCCCGCCGGATCGCGCGCACCTGAGCCGTGATCCCCCCGTCGATCGCGCCCGTCGCACCCGTCGCACCCGAGTCGCCCGGCCGATCCATCGCTGGCTACCGTAACCGTAGGAGCGATCACTCCCAAGATCGGAGCAAAATCGTGGACACCCCCATCCGCCCGGGCGCGCCGTGGACGACACCGGACCCCGGGTCCGGACCGGCCTTCGGCGACATCCGGTACGAGACCGCCGACGGCATCGCCAAGATCACGATCTGTCGCCCGGAGGTCCGCAACGCGTTCCGGCCGCAGACGCTCTTCGAACTGCAGGCCGCGTTCGAACTGGCCCGCAACGACACGTCGGTCGGCGTGATCATCCTCACGGGCGAGGGACCCGACGCGTTCTGCTCGGGCGGCGACCAGCGGATCCGGGGCGACGACGGCTACGTCGGCGACGACGGCATCGGCCGGCTCAACGTGCTCGACCTCCAGGTCCAGATCCGACGGTTGCCGAAGCCGGTGGTCGCGATGGTCGCGGGCTACGCGATCGGCGGCGGCCACGTGCTGCACGTCGTGTGCGACCTCACCATCGCGGCCGACAACGCGAAGTTCGGCCAGACCGGACCGAAGGTCGGCTCGTTCGACGGTGGCTACGGCTCCGGGCTGCTGGCGGCGTCGGTCGGACAGAAGAAGGCGCGCGAGATCTGGTTCCTCTGCCGACAGTACGACGCACAGCAGGCACTCGACATGGGTCTCGTGAACACGGTCGTGCCGCTCGCCGAGCTCGAGGAGGAGACGGTGTCGTGGTGTCGCGAGATGCTCGACTTCTCACCGCTCGCGCTGCGGATGTTGAAAGCCTCGCTCAACGCGGCCGACGACGGCCTCGCCGGGATCCAGCAGCTCGCCGGCGACGCGACGTTGCTGTACTACATGAGCGAAGAAGCCAAGGAGGGCAAGCAGGCGTACCTCGAGAAGCGCCGTCCCGACTTCGACCAGTATCCGAAGCGCCCATGACGGTGCGGGCGTGAGGGTGCGGCCGTGACGACCGGCGCATGACGACGGCGGGTGAATGGGTCCAGGGAGCCCGGCCGCGCACGCTTGGTGCCGCGGTCGCACCGGTGCTCGTCGGCACCGCGGCGGGCGCGCTCGGTCGCGAGGTGATCTGGTGGCGGGCGCTGGCCGCGTTCGCCGTTGCGGTCGCGTTGCAGATCGGCGTGAACTACGCCAACGACTACTCCGACGGCCTGAAGGGCACCGACGCCGACCGACGGGGCCCGCTGCGCCTCACGGCCACCGGGACTGCCGCACCGGCCGCAGTGAAGCGGGCCGCGTTCGTCAGCTTCGGCGTCGCCGCGGTCGTCGGGCTCGTGCTCTCGCTCGCGGTGAACCCCTGGCTCCTCCTGCTCGGCGTGGCTGCGATCGCCGCGGGTTGGTTCTACTCGGGGGGCAGTCGCCCGTACGGCTACTCGGGGTGGGGCGAGGTCGCGGTGCTCGCGTTCTTCGGCTTCGCGGCGTGCGCCGGGTCCGCGTACGTCCAGGCGGAAGCGGTCCCGGCCGCCGCGTGGTGGGGATCGCTGGTCGTCGGCCTCCCGGCGTGCGCGGTGCTGCTCGCGAACAACATCCGCGACGTCGACACCGACCGCGCCACCGGCAAGCGCACGCTCGCGGTCCGGATCGGTGCGCCGCGCGCACGCGGGGTGTTCGTTGCGTGCATCATCGGCGCGTTCGTCGCCGTGATCCCGATCGGGCTCGACTCCCCCACCGCGTTCCTCGCGCTGCTCGCGATCCCGTTCGCCCTCGGCCCGACCCGGCTCGTGCTGCAGCGCGTCGACCCACCGTCGCTCGTCCGCGCGCTCGTCGGGACCGTGCGACTCGAGGTCGTGGTCGCCGTGCTCCTGACTCTCGGCCTCGCGCTCGCGTGAGGGAACACCGGCTCCGCATCGGCGACCGGCTGATCACCCTCCTCGAGGGACCGGCCGGCTGGGGCGAGATCTCGCCCGTCGTCGGGTATCCCTGCGATCCCGGAGTGGCTCGCCGGGCTGCGATCGAGGCCGCGTGCGACGGATTCCCCGAGCCGGTTCGGGGATCGGTCGTCGTGAACGGGTTCGTTCCCGACGCCGCGGAGATCGATGTCCATCTCGCCGACCGGCTCGCGTGCTTCCGGTGCGTGAAGGTGAAGGTCGGACGCCGGGATCCCGACGAAGACGTCGCCCGGCTGCGGTCGCTGCGCGAGCTGCTGGGCCCCGCCGTGTCGATCCGCGTCGATGCGAACGGCACGTGGGACGTCGCCACTGCGGCGCAGGTGCTGACCGCCATCGCGAGTGCCGGCGTCGAGCTCGAGTTCGCGGAGCAACCGGTCGCGACGATCGCCGAACTCGCCGAACTCCGGCGGATGGTCGATGCTCCGCTGGCGGCCGACGAGTGCGTGCGCACCATCGACGACGCGCGGGCACTGCGCGCCGGGGATGCGGCCGATGTGCTCGTGCTCAAGGTCCAGCCCCTCGGTGGCGTGCGCGCCGCGCTCGAGATCGCCGACGCGGCCGGACTGCCCGCGCTCGTGTCGTCGATGTTCGAGACCTCGATCGGGATCGCCTCCGGACTCGCGCTCGCGGCCGCACTCCCGGCTGCGCCGCCGCCGTGCGGACTGGCGACGCTCGACGAACTGGCGGGCGACGTCGTCGCGTCTCCTCTCCGACCGCAGCGTGACGTCCTGAGCGTGCCCGACACCTGGCCGGCACCGGCGCCGGAGCTGCTCGCGCGCTACTCCGTGGTGGAGCCGACCTCGTGAACGAACCTGTCGAGGCGCTCCGCCACCGCCACCGACTGCGCGAGGGGCAGGGCATGACCCCCCGGGATCACCGAGTGCTCGAGCCGAGGATTGCGCCGGCACATCTCCGCCGCGATCTCCTCGTACTTGGTGTCGTCGACTCCTGTGAGGAGCAGCACGGGCATCGAGAGCTCAACGAGTCGCGCCCAGGCATCGGGCATCGCGCCCTGACCGAGCCCGGTCAGCTGGTGCACGAGCCGCTCCGTCGAGTTCACCGCGACCCGATCGTCGAACGCCGCTTCCTCGCGCGACAGGCCGGCGAAGAGGGGTTGAGCGAGCCACCGCTCGAGGAACACCGAAACCCCGTCGCGCTCGACCTCGGCTGCGAGTCGGGCATCGGCCTCCGCCCGTCCCGCCCGCTCCGACGGATCGGCGATCCCGGGCGACGCGCTGACGAGGACGAGACCGGCAACGAGGTCGGGTCGTTCGAGCGCGAGGTGCAACGCGAGACGACCCCCCATCGAGTAGCCGACGTAGACCGCGCGTCCGCCCTGTGCCCCGATCGCACCGGCGGTTGCGCCGAAGTCGAGGTCGTCGGGAACATCGAGCGCGATCGCCTCGATCGACGGATGCAACGCCGCGAGCACCGCGTTCCACGTCGAAGCGGGCTGCGAGAACCCGGGTACCAGCACCATCCGCATCCGGGCAGCTTCGCGTGAGTGCAGCCGCTCCGCGCGACGCAACGACCGCCTTCGCCCGGACCCTCGTCGACGAGTGGGTCCGGGGCGGCGTGGACCACGCGGTCCTCTCCCCCGGGTCCCGGTCGGCACCACTCGCGCTCGCATTCGCCGACGACCCGAGGATCCGGCTCCACGTCCACCTCGACGAACGGTCGGCCGCGTTCTTCGCCCTCGGCCTCGGGCGCGCGACCGGCCGACCCGCAGTGGTGCTCTGCACCTCGGGGACCGCCGCCGCCAACTTCCACCCCGCGGTGCTCGAGGCGAGCCACGGTGGTATTCCGCTCATCGTCGCCACCGCCGATCGGCCCCCCGAGCTCAGGGGCGTCGGCGCCGGCCAGACCATCGACCAGGTGCACCTCTACGGAGACGCGGTCCGCTGGTTCGTCGACGCCGAAGTCCCGATCGACCGACCCGGCTCCGGCGAGACGTGGCGCGAGCTCGCGGCGCGTTCGGTGATCGAGACAGCCGGACCGCCGGCAGGCCCGGTGCACCTGAACCTCCCGTTCCGCGAGCCCCTCCTGCCCACCGGGGCGGCGCTCGTCGACGCGCCCGGCCGGCCCGACGGAGGCCCCTGGCTCCGCGAAACCGTGTCCGGGCGGGTCCTCGACGATGCTGCGCTCACCGCGCTCGCGGCCCGCATCGGCGCGACGCCGAACGGGGTGATCACCGCCGGCTGGGATGCCCACGTCTCGCCCGCGGTCGTCGATGCGTTCGCCGCGACCACGGGCTGGCCGGTGCTCGCAGATGCGGTGTCGAACCTGCGGACCGGTGGTCACGTGGTATCGATCTACGACATCCTGCTGCGCGACCCGGTCCGTGCCGCGGAGCTGCGGCCCGATCTGGTCCTGCGCCTCGGTGCTCCGTTGACCGGAAAGGCCACGAGTCAGTGGCTCGCCGACCTCCCGACGCTGCTCGTCGACCCCGACCGCCGCTGGGTCGATCCCGCCCGCCGCGCGCACGAGGTCGTCGACGCCGACACCGAGCCGCTCCTCGTCGCCCTCACCGAACGACTGACCGAACGACAGACCGGGCGCACCGATGGATCCTCGGCGCGCTGGACCGCGCACGAGGATCGGACGAGGGCCGAGGTCGACGCGGTCCTCGACCGCTGGGCCGAGCCGTTCGAGGGTCGCATCGCGCGCGACGTGATGGCCGCGCTCCCCGACGGTGCCGCGCTCGTGGTGGCTTCGAGCATGCCGGTGCGCGACCTGGAGTCGTTCGCGGCGCCGCGGACGGGGGTCGACGTGCACGCGAACCGGGGCGTGAACGGCATCGACGGCTTCGTGTCGACGGTGCTCGGCATCGCCGCCGGTCACGACGGCCCGACCGTTGCCCTCGTCGGTGATCTGTGCTTCCTGCACGACACCAACGGCCTGCTCGGCGTTGCCGAACGGGGGCTCGACGCCGTGTTCGTCGTGATCGACAACCGCGGGGGCGGGATCTTCTCCTTCCTGCCCCAGGCGCAGCTCCCCGATCATTTCGAGACCCTCTTCGGCACGCCCCAACCCGTCGACCTCGCCGCGCTCGCCGCGGTGCACCGCGTGCCGACAGTCGAGGTCACCCGCGCCGCCGCGCTCGCGCCCACGGTGCTCGACGCGATCAACGCCGGTGGCGTCGGCATGGTCCTCGTGCGCACCGACCGGGCCGACAACGTCGCCCGCCATCGCGAGATCTTCGAACTGGTCAGGAATCTGCCGCCCGGCGCGGCGAGAACCTGACCGGAACGGATCGGCTGTTCGGTATGGGCGTAGCCTCCGGTTTGTGAGCCAGGCCGGGGCGGGCACCGCGACGATTCTGTACACCGACGTCGTCGGGAGCACCGAGATGCGGTCCCGGCTCGGCGACGCGGAAGCCGATCGACTGCGACGCCATCACGACGAGATCCTCGGTGCGGTGGTCACCCGGCACAGCGGAACCGTGGTGAAGGGACTCGGCGACGGCATCCTCGCCGCGTTCGGAGCCACCGCAGAAGCGGTGAACGCGGCGCACGAGATCCAGCGCGAGATCGACCGCTCGAACCGCCAAGCCCGCGAGGACCGACGGATCGAAGTGCGCGTCGGCTTGAGCGCAGGCGACGTCTCCTGGGAAGACGGCGATTGCCACGGCACGCCGGTCGTCACCGCGGCGCGTCTGTGCGACTCGGCCGACGGCAACCAGATCCTCTGCGACGACCTCGTACGCGGCCTCGCGCGCGGTCGCACCGAGCTCAGCTTCGTGCTCGTGGGCGAGATCGATCTGAAGGGCCTCCCCGATCCCGTCATCGTGTTCGACGTGCCCTGGACCGCAGCCGTCGAGGCCACGGCCCCACTACCCGCGCCGCTCCGCCGGCAATCGGGGGAGGTCCCCTTCGCTGGCCGCGACGACGAACGCCTCCAACTGACCGATGCCTGGAAGCGCGCCCAGGTGGACCGAGCGACCACGGTCTTCCTCGCCGGCGAACCCGGCATCGGCAAGACGCGACTCGCGTCGGAGGTCTCCCGGCAGGCCCACGACCAAGGTGCGCTCGTGGCACTCGGCCGCTGCGACGAGCACGTCGCTGCGCCGTACGCACCGTGGACCGAGCTGCTGCGCTTCGTCGTTGCCAACGTGAGCGACGACACCATCATCGAGCACGTGGCCCACCACGGCGGTGAGATCTGCCGACTCGTGCCCGATCTCGCTCGCCGCGTTCCCGATGCCCCGCCACCAGCCTCGACCGATCCCGACACCGAACGGCTCCTGCTCTTCGAGGCCGTCGTCGACCTCCTCCAGCGGGCGGCCGATCCGCAGCCGCTCGTGGTGCTCCTCGACGATGCGCACTGGGCCGACTCGGGCAGCGTGCACCTGCTCCGCCACGTCGTAAGCCACTTCGACCCCGACACCCACGTGCTCGTGCTCGTCACATACCGCGACACCGACATCGACCGCAGCCACGCGCTCTCCAGCGCTCTCGCCGACCTCCACCGCTCGGCCGGCGCGGAACGCATCGCGCTGCGCGGTCTCGACGAAACCGGGATGCGCGCGTTCCTCGAGGCCGCGAGCGGACAGCCCCTCGAGACCGAGGGCCTCGCGCTGGCCGACCGGCTGGCCGCCGAGACCGACGGCAATCCGTTCTTCGTCACCGAGGTGCTCCGCAACCTCGTCGAGACCGGCGCACTCGTGCAGCACGACGGCGTGTGGGTCGGCACCCTCGCGCCCGGCGAGGCCGGCCTCCCCGAGGGCGTGCGTGACGTCATCGGCCAGCGCCTCTCGCGGCTCTCCGAACAGACGAACGACCTCATGCGCACCGCCGCCGTCTTCGGGCGTGAGTTCGAGGTCGACCTCGTGGCGACGGTGCTGCAGATCGACGAAGACACCGCGGTCGACCGCCTCGACGAAGCCGTTGCCGCGCAGCTCGTCGACGAGGTCGAGGGGAGCCCGGGCCGCCTGAGTTTCGCCCACGCGCTCGTCCGCCAGACGCTGCTCGAGGAGCTGACGACCAACAAGCGACTGCGCCTGCACCGCAAGATCGCCGAGCTGCTCGACACGAGACCGGGAACACCCATCGACGTGCTCGCCCACCACTACCTCGAAGCCGCGGTCACGGGCGTCGCAGCTCGGGCGGTGGAGTGCGCCTGCGAGGCGGCGCACGGGGCACGGAATTCGTTCGCCTGGGAGGATGCCATCGCGCTGTACGAACGCACGCTCGACGCGCTCGACTCCATCGAGCGCGAGGACCCGGGACTGCGCTCGGCGCTCACCTCCGAGATCGCCACGTGCTCCCACAGCGCCGGTGAGCCCGAGCGCGGCCACGAGTACGCACTCGCGGCCGCCGACATGGCTCGCGATGTCGGCGACGCGACCCGGCTCGCAGAGGCCGGCGTCGCCTATGGCGGCGAGTTGGGAGTATGGGCGAGCCCGAGTGACCCGGTCGGCGCCGAGATCATGCAGGAGGGACTCAGCGCACTGGGAGCTGACCGGCCCGACGTGCGGGCCCGGGTGCTCTCCGCGCTCGCTCTCGGGTCGATCCTCTCTCCGGGCGGTGCCCTCCGGGGAGCCGACGACGCAGTCGCGGCCGCGCGCGAAGCGGGTGACGAGCCTGCCCTCTGCTCCGCACTGGCGGTACGGGCTTGGGCCGTACGCGGGGTGCTCCCGGCGGTCGACGTACAGCGGGCAGCTGAAGCCGCCATCGAAGCCGCGCGCGCAGGCAACGATCGCAGCGTGGAGGTCGGAGCCCACTACCAGCTCGCGAACGCGCGGCTCAGCCAAGGAGATCTCGAGGGCGCGACCGCGGCCTTCCTTCGAACGTCGGAGGTGCGCGGCGCGCTCGAAGGATGGGCGATCGCCGACTACCGGGCCGGACACGCGGTCGCGAGCGGGCGGTTCGACGAAGCGGTCCGGTTGGCGGAGATCGCGCATGAGCTCGGGACGGCGCTCGGCGACTCCAACGACGGCATTCGAGCACTCCAATGTTTTGCCGCCGCCCGCCTCACCGGCGACTTCGTCGCCGCGGCGATCTGGCAGTCGCGGTGCGACGCGACGGCGCTCGGACTCGTCGTCCCCACCGCGGCCCTGATGGCACTCGACATGGGGGACGCGCCGGCAGCCCGAGCTCTGCTCGCGGACTGGCTGCGTGAGATCGAGCCGTTCGTGCCACCGGTCTCGCGCTACACCGACCTCGGCTACATGCCACGACTCGCGTTCCACCTCGATTCGCTCGACGGCCTCGAGGGGTACGCCGAGTACGCCGAGGGTTTCCCCGGGGAGCTGCTCGGCAGCGACGCCGCTATCGTCGGGGCCGCGGACGCGGCTCGCGGCCGCTTCGCCGCGGTGCGGGGCAACCTCGACCGGGCCGTCGAGCTCATGGAGGCCGGCCACGCGTTCCACGAACGTCTGGAGCTCCACCAGCTCGTCGTCGAGAGCGGGCTCGACCTCGGCATCGTGCTCCTCCGCCGCGACGTGCCCGGCGATCGGGACCACGCCACCGTCCTCCTCACCACCACTGCCGAGCTCGCCGAGCGGATCGGCATGACGCCCGCCCAAGCCCAGGCCACCGCGGCCATCCCCTGACCCCACCGCCTCGAACTCGTCCGGAATCTGTCGCACCGCACGGCGAGAACCTGACCGGAACTGGGGGCCCGGGCTACGGGCGGATGAGGGCGGAGAGCATGGGGGCGAGCTTGGCTTCGGTCTCGGCCCACTCGGCGTCGGAGTCGGAACCGGCGACGATGCCGGCGCCGGCGCTCAGCACGGCATCGGTACCGTCGATCTCAGCACTGCGCAGCGCGAGCGCGAACTCGCCGTTGCCGTCGGCGTCGACCCAGCCGACCGGACCCGCGTAGCGACCGCGCGACCCACCTTCGAGCTCGTCGATCAGTGCCATCGCCGCGTCGTTCGGGGTACCGCCCACTGCGGGAGTCGGATGCAGGGCGCGAGCGAACGCCAACGCAGAGTCGCCCACGGCTGAAGGGAGACGGCCCGAGATGGTGGTCGCGAGGTGGGCCAGGGTGCTGAACCGCAGGATCTCGGGACCCGCGACGCGCACACTCGCACCGCACCGGCGCTGGAACTCGTCGACCAGCGCGTCGACAACGAACCGGTGTTCGTTCGCGTCCTTCGCCGAGGCGGTGAGGCGGGCGAGTGCGGCGTCGTCGAGGCGGGGCGCGGTGCCGGCGAGCGGACGCGACCACACGTCGAGACCGTTGCGCGCGAGCAGAAGCTCGGGACTCGCACCGACGAGACCATCGGTCGAGAACACGAAACACCCGGGCTGTTCGGCCCGCAGGCGCCGGACGATTCGAGGCACGTCGAACGGCGCGTCGGCGGCCACGTGCACGGAGCGGGCGAGCACCACCTTGCGCACGGCATCGCGGTCGATCTCGGCGAGCACCCGCGCCACCGCGGCATCCCACTCGTCACGATCCATCCCCCGATCGACGGTGTACCGCGTCGGTTGCGGCGAGACCGAGACCGCGCTCGGCGCGACGGCGTCGACATCGGTGATCCATGTCCTGCCGTCGGTCGTACGGCCGACGACCGTGGCGGGCACCACCATCTCGCCGGGACCCCGGGGATCGAAGGGGAGCCCACCGACCGCGATGACCCCGGTCCCCGGGCTCCGCACGGCGTCGTCGACCACGAACTCCGCGAGCGCACGGTCGACGTCGTCGACAGGAACCCGCGCCGCAACCCCGGTCGCCACGAATCCAGCACCGTCGTGCAGCCAGGCGAATCCTCCGGGTGCGAGTGCATCGAGCGGGTCGAGGTCGTCGGAGAGGTACCGCGTGCGGGCGACGAGTTCGGGGCGGAGCGCGGCATTCGTCACGGGGTCGCCGCCCGGGTGCGCGTTCCCGTGAGGAGTTGGACCGAACCGCCCATCATCGTGCGGCGGTCGACCGCACCGAAGCCTGCGTCGCGCAGGAGACCCATCAGCGCGGGACCGGGTGGGAGGTAGGCCGTCGATGCGGGGAGGTACTGGTATGCGGCGGGGTCGTCGGAGAAGCGGGCCCCGATCCACGGCACGATCCGGCGGAACCACACCGAGTTGCCCATGCGCATCACCGGGTTCTCCGGCTCAGCGGCGTCGAGGGCCGCGATCCGACCTCCCGGGCGCAGCACGCGTGCGCACTCGGCGAAGAACGTCGACAGGTCGACGAAGTTCCGGAGCGCGAAGCCGCAGGTCACCCCGTCGACCGACGCGTCGGGCACCGGGAGCACGAGCACGTCGGACCGCACGAGCGGCGCGGCGGTGTGCGCGGCGGAGAGCATGCCGGCCGACACGTCGAAGCCGAACGGTCGGTAGCCCGCGGCGTGAACGTCGTCGCAGAGATCGCCCGTCCCACACGCGAGGTCGACCACACAGGACCCGGCCGGCAGGCCGAGCGTCTGCACCGTACGGTGGCGCCAGCCCTGGTCGAGACCGAGGGAGATGATCCGGTTCAGCCGGTCGTACCGGGGCGCCACACCGTCGAACATCGTCTCGACCATGACGCGCTTCTCGTCGCCGACCGGGAGTACCGGCGCGTCGCTCACCGCAGCGCTCCGATCACGAGAAGGGTCCTTCGAGCGCACGGCCACCTTCGGCGTCGACCGCGGCGCGTTCCTCGGGTGCCCCGACCGCTTCGATGTGTTCCTGCGCGACCTCGAGCAGGACGCGGCGGAAGTGGTGCGCGACGAGCGTCGTCACCGACGGAAGCAGCACCCGGAACGCGTCGACGAGCTGCTCGGCGCGCACATCCGCGGGGAGCTCGGCGGCGAGCAGCGGACGCCGCACGTGCTCGTCGAACATCGCGACGGCCATCTCGGCGATCTCACGGGTCGTCTCGTGGTGACGACGCGCGATGGCGAACAGCTCCGGCATCGGGAGGCCGGTCTCGAGGAGCCGCAGCGCGGAGCCCACGATCACGACGTCGCCCTCGGTGTAACGGGCCTCGCCCGCGTGGCGACGCGGCACGAGGAGCCCCTCCCGCTCGCCCGCCTCCACGAGCGCGAGAGGAATTCCGGCGCGCTCGGCCACCTCGGCGAGCGAGAGGAACTGCTCGGCGCGGTCGGCCTCCCCGTCGGTGGCGACCGCGGCGACGAGCGGCAGGTCGGCCGCGTCGAGCTCACCGTCGAGGAGTCGCCGGATCACCGCGAGGGTGAAGCCCTGGGCTTGGAGGTCGCGGATGCGGGCGAGGCGCTCCTCGTGGCCCGGCCCGTACCAGCCGACGCGGCCCACGCGATCGGGAGGCGGGAGCAGACCGCGCTTCTGGTAGAAGCGGATGGTGTCGACCGAGAGGTCGCAGCGGTCGGCCAGCTCGCCGACCCTGAAACGCCGCTGCGTGGTCACGTCCATGATCTTAGGAGCGATCGCTCCCACGGTCGCACCGGGCGGTCCCGGGATCGGGACCAGACCACGGCACCCCTAGGATCCGGCGATGGTCATGGCCGATCGCCCCGAGGTGCAGACCGCCGGGCTCGTCGACTCGGCTCTCACCGTGGGCGAGCTCGCGGCCCGACTGAGCACCACGATCGCGACCCTCCCGCTGCATCAGCCCTGGTCCGGGCCCCAGTCGATCGTCGACAACACGATCGAGGAGAGCATGCGGGAGATCCTCAAGACCCTGCTGACCTACTCGATGAACCTCCCGACGCCCCGGCTGCGCTCACTCGAGAAGGTGCTCGACGACCTCTGCCGGGTGGTGCTACCGCCGATCGCGACCCGCGATGGTGTGACGATCGAGGACGACTTCATCCGCGACATCCCGGGAGTGTGGGTCCGTCCTCCGGGTCGCCCGCGCGCCACGATCCTCTACCTGCACGGCGGCGGGTACCTCGCGACCACGCCGTGGATGTACGCCATCTTCACGGCCGAGTTGGTGCGCATCACAGGGTGCGACCTGTTCATCGCCGACTACCGGTTGGCGCCCGAGTTCCCGTTCCCCGCCGGCCTCGACGACGCGATCCAGGTGTTCGAAGGACTCCTCGACGACAACCGCACCGCGAGCCAGATCGTGATCGCGGGCGACTCAGGCGGTGGTGGTCTCGCAACGTCGCTGTTCGAGGACGCGCGCGCCGCGCACCTCCCCGAGCCGGCGTGCGCGTTGCTGTTCTCACCCGAAGTCGACCTCGTGATGGGCGAGGAGTCGATCACGGCCAACGCCCACCACGACGTGCTGCCCGACGAGATCCCCGTGCGCGGATACCTCGGCGAGCGTGACCCGCACGACCCGATGGTGTCGACGGTGTACGCCGACCTGAGCGGGTTCCCGCCGTCGTTCGTGGCGCGCGGGACGAACGAGATGTTCCGCGACGAGATCGGTCGGCTCGTCGCCCGCCTGCGCGGCGACGGCGTCGAAGTCGAGTCGTTCCTGGCCCCGAACATGTTCCACGTCTACGAGATACTCATGCCCTGGGCCGGCGTCTCCCGAGCGACGCTGAAGCAGGCGGCCGACTTCCTCGACCGCCACCTCACCGACGGCTGAGCATCAGCCGGCCGGCGCCCCGACCGGGAACGAACCACTGGACAGGTGCTCCCCGTTTTTATAACGTGTTCTAAATCCGGTCGGGGCGCTCCCGGCCACACTCTCGGGCCACAGCTCTCGGGGAGGAGCACCACGATGGAGTTCGGACTGTTCTGCGGCGGTTACATCCCGCAATCGATGATGGAGGCCGACCCGCAGGCCGAGCACACCCGGTTGATGAGCGAGGCCGACCTGTGCGTCACGGCCGACCAGCACAACTGGAAGTACGCCTGGCTCACCGAGCACCACTTTCTCTGGGAGTACTCCCACATCTCGGCCAACGAGGTGCTCGCTCCGTGGGTGCTCGCCCGCACCGACCAGTTGCACGTCGGCTCCGGGATCATCAACATCACCCCGCCGGTGAACCACCCGGCCCGTGTCGCCGAGCGCGTCGCGATGATGGACCACCTCTCCAGCGGCCGGTTCGAGTTCGGCACCGGGCGCGGATCGTCGACCACCGAGCAGGCCGGCTTCGGCATCACCGACCCCGAGTCGACGAAGGACATGTTCGACGAGGTGATCCCCGAGTTCAAGAAGATGTGGAAGGACGGCACGTACCAGTTCGACGGGAAGTTCTTCGCTCTCCCCGAGCGCAACGTGCTCCCCAAGCCCTACGTGAAGCCCCACCCCGCGATGTGGGTCGCGGCCGGGAACCCGGGCACGTTCGAGAAGGCCGCCAGGATGGGCCTCGGCGTGTTGTGCTTCACCGGTGGTGCGCCCGAGAAGATGGCGCCGCTCGTCGAGCTCTACAAGAACACGATCAAGGACGCCGAGCCCGTCGGTGAGTACGTGAACGACAACATCGCGATCACCACCAACTTCATGTGCCTCGAAGACCGCAACGAGGCCCGCGAGCTCCTGACCCGATCCGGCAACGGTCGTCAGCAGAGCCTCGTGTTCCACTATCTCGACACGTTCCCGAGGCCCAAGTGGGTGCCGGAGTGGCCGACCGAGATCGCCGACCCCACCCTCGAACAGGTCGAAGCGGGTTGGAAGATGGGCGCGAGCATCGTCGGTGACCCCGACGACTGCGAAGAAGCGCTCCGCAAGTGGGAGAACATCGGCGTCGACCAGCTCATCATGGGCCCGTCGGGCAGCGTCTACCCCCATGACCTCCTCGAGAAGACGGTGAAGCTCTTCGGCGACGAGGTCATCCCGCGCTTCGACAAGGACCCCGAGCACTCCACCAGCCGCTACCGCCGCGAAGCCGCTTCCCGACTCGGCGTCTGACCGTTCCCGTCGCTTCGGCGTCGCAAGCCCCACAACACTGAGGGGTTTGCGACGCCAAAGTGTGTGAGGGTCCCTGACGTGAAGCAGATCGAGCACGAGTCGTATCCGCCCCTGCAGCACGTGCTGCGCGACCTGCGGATCGAGTTCGAGATGAGGGCCGACGGCACCGGCCACGTGTGGTTGCCGGTGTCCGAGTTCGTGCGCAACCCGACTGGATCGGTGCACGCGGGCGTGCTGGCCACGCTCGTCGACCTCATGGGCGGGGGCCTCGCAGCCGCGACGGTGCAACCCGACTGGATCGCAACGGCCGACCTCACCCTGCACGTCCTCCCGCGGCCCGCGGGCGACGAGGTCGAGGGGGTCGCCAGGGTGCTGCGGGCCGGTCGCACGACCGCGGTGATCGAGGTGGAGCTCCACGACGACCGGGGCGCGCTCGGGATCGCCACGATGAGCTTCGCCCGCCTCCCCCGTCGGGCCGACAACCCGGTGCTGCCCACACCCGGGGTCGGGGGCCGCGGGACGATGGCCCTCCCCGACTCGCACCTCACCGAGCCCATCGTCGACCGTCTCGGGTTCGCGGTCGTCGACGCCGCGAGCGGCGCGATCGAGCTCCCGCTCGGCTCCTACATCGTGAACACGCTCGGCGCGGTGCAGGGCGGGATCGTGGCGACCGCCGCCGTCGTGGCCGCCGACACGATCGTCGGCTGGAACGCGGGGCACGTCGTCGAGGTGTGCGACCTCCAGATCACGTACCTTGCGCTGGTGAAGGCCGGGCCGCTGCGGACGACCGCTCGCCTGATCGACCCGAACACGGCCGACGTGTCGATCCTCGACTCCACCGGCCGCGTCACCACCGTCGCGACCGCGGTCGCGGTGAGGCCCGCGTGAGTCAGTTCGACGATCCTGACGCCGGACGGTCCGTCACCCGCTACCTCGGTGTGACCCTGCGCGAGCAGGCCGAGGAGGGCGTGGTCGTCGGGACCGCGCCGGCCGGGCGCCACCTGGTCGACCCGTTGGGGATCGCCCACGCAGGGGTGCTGCTCGGCATGATCGACAGCGCCGGCGGCGTGTGCGCCGGGCTCGCGTCGCTCCCTCGTTGGATCGTGTCGACGAACCTCGTCGGCCGCCTCGTCCCCCGGAAGCTCGAGGGCGGGGTCGTCCTCCGAGCACGCGTGCTGCGCGCGGGCCGGAACTCCGTCGTCACCACGATCGATGCCCGAGACGACGCGACCGACGCGCTCCTCGCCGATGCCGTGCTCACCTCGGCGGTGCTCGAACCCGCCGGCGGTCCCCCGAACTACGACCGACCGATGGTCCTCGAGGTCCCAACGGCGAAGACGGAACTCGCCGATCCGAACTCCTTCTACGGAATCCGACCCGCGGCCGCGGGAGTCGAGCTCCCGCTCACCGACACCGTGCTCAACCCGTGGGGGATCCTGCACGGCGGGGTCACGACGACCCTCGTCGAATCGGCGGTGCGCCACACCCTCGGCGGCGCCCACCTCACCTCGGTGGTGCTCCACTTCCTCAGGCCGGGACGCGTCGGTCCCGTCCGCACCGTCGCGACCTGGATCGGGAGCCGACCCGACGGCGAACTCCTGCGCGTCGAGGTCCGCGACCTCGGCGCCGAAGCCCGCACGATGGCGATCGCGATCGTCAGCGCAACCCCGAGAGGAACCTCGTCATGACCTACCGCGTCATCCAGTACTCCACCGGCAACGTCGGCGCGCTCGCGCTGCGCGCGATCATCGAGCACCCCGAACTCGAGCTCGTCGGGCTCTGGGTCCACAGCCCCGACAAGGTCGGCCGCGACGCCGGTGAGCTCGCGGGTCTCGCGCCCAACGGCGTGCTCGCGACGAACGACATCGACGCGCTGCTCGCGCTCGACGCCGACGTCGTGTCGCACAACGCCACCGGCGACCTCCGGCCGCGGGAGGCCGTCGCCGAGATGTGTCGGTTCCTCGAGTCGGGCAAGAACGTCGTGTCGAGCTCGGTCGTGTCGTTGCTGTACCCGCCGTCGGCTGACCCGCGCGTCGTCGCGAAGCTGGAGCAGGCGTGCGCAGCCGGGAACGCGTCGCTGTTCACGTCGGGCATCGACCCCGGCTTCGCGAACGACCTCCTGCCCCTCACCCTGGCCGGGTTCTGCGAGGAGATCGAGTCGTTGCGGATCCAGGAGATCCTCAACTACGCGACCTACGACCAGCCCGAGGTGCTGTTCGAGACGATGGGGTTCGGCAAGCCGCTCGACTACCCCGCGCTGATGTTGCTCCCCGGATCGATCTCGGTCGCGTGGGCCGGCGTGGTCGAGATGATGGCCGTGGCGATGGGCGTGGAGCTCGACGAGGTCCGCGAGGTGTGCGAGCGCCGCGGCGCCGACGAGACGTTCACGTTCCCGCTCGGCACGATCGAACAGGGCACGATGGAGGCGCTGCGTTTCGAGGTGCAGGGCATCGTGAACGGCCGGCCCGCGATCATCGTCGAGCACGTCACGCGCCTGCGCGACCACGTCGCGCCCGACTGGCCGCAGCAGCACGGCAGCGGCAGCTACGTCATCCGCCTCGAGGGGCGACCGTCACTCGAGTGCGAGCTGAAGTTCGAAGGGCCCGACGGTGACCACAACACCGGTGGACTGATAGCGACCGCGATGCGACTGCTCAACGCGATCCCGGCCGTGTGCGACGCGCCTCCCGGCGTGCTCTCGACCCTCGATCTCCCGCTCGTCACGTCGCGCAACGTGATCCGCTAGCTCTCGAACGTCCGAAGCACACCGCGACGCGACGAAGCGCCCCGACCTGAGCCGAGGCGCCTCCGCCCTGTCGCCCGCTCGGGAACCCGAGCCGTCTTCAGCGCGTCGCGCGGTTCGAACTCTCCTTGCGTCGTTGCATCACGAGAAACGCAATGAGTGCCGCGATGACGATGAGTCCACCGATCTGGAAGAGCATCCGTTCCCACCTTTTGATCCGTGTCGCGTTGATCCGTGACGTGATCTGAAAGCCCCGCCGTACCCCGTCGCAGATATCGGCCCACCCGATGGAAACTTGAGCCGGGTTGTGGTCTTATCTCACTCTCCGTGACTAGTTCGTCTTCCTAACTGTTCGATAGACTTCCGGCCTGATGACGAAATCTCCGTCCCGCACCCTGCAGCAAGCCGGAGCGGTCCGGACCCTCGCCCGCTTGGCGAGGGTCCTGGAGCGATCGTGCGGTGAGCTCACCCTGCCGCAGTACCGCCTCCTCGCCATGATCTCGGAGGGCAGCGAACGGGCGACCGCGCTCGCGGGCAAGCTCGCCCTGGCCAAGCCGAGCGTCTCGGCGATGGTCGATGCGCTCGTGGAGCGCGACCTCGTCACGAGAGCGCGGGTCGACGGCGATCGCCGCGCGGTTCGGCTCCAACTCACGCTCTCCGGCGAAACAGCACTGCGCGGCGCCGAGGTCGCGATGGCCGAGAACCTGCAACCCCTCCTCGATCGCTGCGACGACCCGGCGGTGATCGACGCGGCCCTCGCCCAACTGGCGACCGCGCTCGACCACGCGTTCGCCGACCGGATCGCGGCCCGACCGTGAGTGCGACCACGAGCCCCGGGGCACCCCCCACGGCCGACAGTCGCGTCGATCCGAACCGCCCCACGGTGCAACCCGCTCCGAGCGGCGGCTGGATCCGACGCCTCATGCCGTTCGTCGCCGCGCACAAGGCGAAGGTCTTCATCGCACTCGGCTTCTCGGTGCTCGGGATGAGCGTCACCGCGCTGACCCCTCTGATCTCCAAGGTCGTGATCGACGACGTGACCGGCAGCAACGACGGGAACATCGCGCCGTGGATCGCGCTGCTCGTCGTCGCCGGCGTGTTCGGCTTCGCCGCGGCCTACGTCCGTCGGTTCGTCGGTGGCCGCGTCGCGCTCGACGTGCAGTTCGACCTGCGCAACGCGATCTTCGAACGGCTCCAACGGCTCGACTTCGCCCGCCACGACGAGCTCCCGACCGGCCAGCTCGTCTCCCGGGCGAGCACCGACCTCGGCTTGATCCAAGGTCTGCTCGCGTTCACACCGATCATGCTGGGCAACCTGGTGATGGTGGTCGTGGCGCTCGTCGTGATGCTCTTCCTCTCCCCGCTGCTGACGGCCGTCGCGCTGCTCTGCCTCCCCGCGATCGCGATCGTCGCGCTCCGTCTCCGCACCACGCTCTTCCCCGCGACCTGGGACTCCCAGCAGCGAGCCGCCGAAGTCGCGGGCGTCGTCGACGAAGCAGTCAACGGCGTGCGAGTGGTGAAGGGATTCGGCCAGGAGCAACGCGAGCTCGCCCACCTCACCGACTCGGCCGACACGCTCTACAAGTCACGCGTGCGCACGGTCCGCATGCAGGCCCGACTGTCGTCGACGTTGCAGACGATCCCCACGCTCGCCCAGGTCGGTGTGCTCGCGCTCGGTGGGTACCTCGCGATCGAAGGGAACATCACCCTCGGCACGTTCGTCGCCTTCTCCACCTACCTCGTGCAGCTCGTTGCGCCGGTGCGGATGTTCTCGGTGATGATCGCCGTCGCCCAACAAGCGCGAGCCGGTGCGGAACGGATCCTCGAGCTGCTCGACTCGAACCCGCTCGTCACCGAGCGCGCCGACGCCGACGACCTCCCACCGGTGCGGGGCGACATCGAGTTCGAGGCCGTCACCTACGGCTACCTGCGGTCGGAACCGGTGCTGCACGACTTCACCCTGCACGTGGCGCCGGGCGAGACCGTGGCGCTCGTCGGTGCATCGGGATCCGGTAAGTCGACGGTGAGCCTCCTGCTCCCGCGCTTCTACGACGTGCAGACCGGCACGATCCGCCTCGACGGCATCGACGTGCGCGACGTGACCCTCGACTCTCTCCGCCGCAACATCGGCGTGGTCTTCGAGGACAGCTTCCTCTTCTCCGACTCCGTGCGGACGAATATCGCCTACGGCCGCCCCGACGCGACCGACGCCGAGGTCGAGGCCGCGGCCCGGGCGGCGGGCGCGCACGAGTTCATCACTGCGCTGCGCGACGGCTACGACACCGTGGTCGGCGAACGCGGACTCACACTGTCGGGAGGCCAGCGCCAACGGGTCTCGATCGCGCGGGCGCTGATCACCGATCCCCGAGTCCTCGTGCTCGACGACGCGACGTCTTCGATCGACGCGGCGACCGAGGAACAGATCCACGCGACGCTGCGCGAGGTCATGCAGGACCGCACCACCATCCTGATCGCCCACCGACGCTCCACGTTGCGCCTCGCCGATCGGATCGTGCTCGTCGACGGCGGTCGGGTCGCCGCCGAGGGATCCCACGAGGAGCTCCTCGCCGAATCGGCGCGCTACCGGGAACTGCTCGCCGGACCGGGCGAGGTCGACGGCGACGGGTCCGACTCCATCGAGGTGCTCGCCGGTGGCGGTCGAGACACCGGGAGCGACGGCGACGGCACGACCCCGCACCTCTGGAACCGGGTCGACGGTGCCGACACCGACGGGCCCCGACCCTTCCTCCAACCGGCCGGCGCGACGCCGGCGCGACCCGGTGCGGGCGGCGGCGCCGTCGGCGGTGGGATCGGGTTCGGCGGGGGGATCCCGCTCAGCGCGACTCCCGACCTGCTCGCCAAGCTCGAGGCGCTCCCACCCGCCGACGACGACCCCGAGATCGACGTCGTTGCGGAGGCCGAACCCGACGATTCGTTCTCGCTCCGGCGGTTCCTCCGGCCCTACTCCCGGCCGCTCTCGATCGGCTTCGGGCTCGTCGTGCTCGACACACTGCTCGTGCTCGCGGGTCCCCTCCTCGTGCGGAGCGGCATCAACAAGGGCGTGATCCAGGGCTCGACCACCGCGCTGTTCGTCGCGTCGGCCGCGTTCCTGGTCGTCACGTTGGGCGACTGGTTCGCGACGTGGGCGTACACCCGGTACACCGGTCGGACCGCCGAGCGCCTGCTCTTCGCACTGCGGATCCGCATCTTCTCCCACCTGCAACGCCTCTCGGTCGACTTCTACGACCGGGAGATGGCGGGCCGGGTGATGACCCGCATGACCACCGACGTCGAAGCGCTCTCCCAGCTGCTCCAACAGGGTCTGATCCAGGCCGTGGTGAGCATGCTCAGCTTCGTCGGCGTGCTCGTCATTCTCGCGTTCATGAGCTGGCAGCTGATGCTCGGGGTGCTGCTCCTCGTGCCGCCGCTCCTGCTCGCGACGTGGCTGTTCCGACGGAAGTCGAACCGGGCCTACTCCCGGGCGCGGGACAGCATCGCGACGGTCAACGCGAACTTCCAGGAGAACCTCTCGGGAGTGCGCGTCGCGCAGGCCTACGTCCGCGAGGACCGCAACGTGAGCTCGTTCCGCGCCGTCGCCGGCCGCTACCTCGGCGACCGGCTCGACGCCCAGCGGCTCGTCGCCCTCTACTTCCCGTTCGTGCTGTTCCTCGCCACCGTCGGCGACGCGATCGTGCTCGGGATCGGCGCTCCGCTGGTGCGCGACGGCACGTTGGCCGCAGGTACGGTGATCGCGTTCCTGCTCTACCTCAACCAGTTCTTCTCACCCATCCAGCAGCTGTCGCAGGTGTTCGACCAGTGGCAGCAGGCGCGCGTGTCGATGAAGAAGATCGACGAGCTGATGGTCACCCCGACCGGTACGCCGGCGCCCGACGAACCGGTGTCCCTCCCGCGGGTCGAGGGTGCGATCCGGTTCGAGCGGGTGCGGTTCGCGTACCCGGGGGCGCCCGGAGAGGCGCTCCGCGGCATCGACTTCGACATCGCGCCGGGAGAGTCGGTCGCGTTGGTCGGTGAGACGGGCGCGGGCAAGTCGACGATCGTGAAGCTGGTGGCCCGCTTCTACGACGCGACCGGTGGTCGGGTGTTGATCGACGGAGTCCCCGTCACCGATCTCGACCTCGGGACCTTCCGACGCCGCATCGGCTACGTCCCCCAGGAGCCGTTCCTGTTCTCGGGCACGGTGCGAGACAACATCGCCTACGGCCGGCCCGACGCCACCGACGCCGAGGTCGAGGCCACGGCCCGGGCCGTCGGCGCCCACGAATTCATTGCCGGCCTCGCGGGCGGCTACCTGCACCCGATCACCGAACGCGGCCGTTCCCTGTCGGCCGGACAGCGCCAGCTGCTCTGCCTCGCGCGCGCCCTGCTCGTCGACCCGGCGATCCTCCTGCTCGACGAGGCGACCGCCAACCTCGACCTCGGGACCGAGGCGCGCGTCCAACGGGCGATGGGTCTCGTGTCGACGGGCCGCACCACGCTCCTGATCGCGCACCGCCTGCAGACCGCGCGCGCGGCCGACCGGATCGTGGTCCTCGATGACGGCCAGATCATCGAGCAGGGAAGCCACGACGAGCTCCTCGCCCAACAGGGCGCCTACGCCGCGCTCTGGGAGAGCTTCAGCGAACGCGCCACCGCGGTCTGAGCCCGGCTCACTCCGACGAGAAGAAGACGTTCTTGACCTCGGTGTAGTGCTGCATGGCATACATGCCGAGCTCACGGCCGAGGCCGCTGCGCTTGTACCCACCGAACGGCGTCTCGCTACGGACACTGCGGTTCGAGTTCACCGAGAGCGTGCCGGTGCGCAGCGCACGCGCCACGCGGGTCGCCCGGCCGAGCTCTCGGGTCCAGAGCGAACCCGACAGGCCGTAGTCGCTGTCGTTGGCCTGGCGGATCGCGTCGGCTTCGTCGTCGAAGGCGATGATGCCCACCACCGGACCGAAGATCTCCTCCTGGGCGACGCGCATCTCGTTGCGGACCCCGGCGAGCACCGCCGGCGTGAGGAACGAGCCCGCGGCGAGCGCGTCGTCGCCCGGCACGAGGCCGCCGGTGACGAGTTCCGCGCCTTCGTCGCGGCCGATCTCGAGGTACCGCAGCGCGGTCTCCCGCTGGGCGGGCGAGATCAACGGGCCCATCTCGGTGGCGTCGTCGAGCGGAAGCCCGACACGGATCTGCTCGACGCGGGCGGCGAAGCGCGCGACGAAGTCGTCGTATGCACTCCGTTCGACGAGGATCCGGCTGCGCGCGCAGCAGTCTTGCCCGGCGTTGCCGAACACCGACATCGGTGTCTCCTCGATGCACCGTTCGATGTCGGCGTCGGCGAACACCACGCACGCCGACTTCCCGCCGAGCTCGAGTGAGACCCGGGTGATGTTGTCGGACGACGCCCGCAGGATCCCGGCACCGGTGGCGGTCTCGCCGGTGAACGAGATCTTGTTCACCCTCCGGTCGGCCACGAGGGCGCCGCCGACCTCGGCGCCGGGGCCGGGCAGCACCGAGACACACTCGGCCGGCACGCCCGCCTCGACGAGGATCTCGCCGAGCAGGAGCGCGGTCAGCGGTGTGTACGACGCCGGCTTCAGGATGATCGGGTTCCCGCACGCGAGCGCCGGTGCGCTCTTCCACGACGCGATGAGGAGCGGGAAGTTCCACGGCACCACGAGCGCACACACCCCGACCGGTTCCCGCAACACCACGTCGAGACCCGGCTCCTGGACCGGCACCACCTCGCCGAAGTGCTTGTTCGCCGCGCCGGCGTAGTACTCGAAGGTGCCGGCCGCCGCGCCCACCTCCCACCGGGCGTCGCCGATCGGGTGGCCGGCGCCGCGCGCCTCGGCGGTGGCGAAGACGTCCTCCCGCTCGCGGAGC